>NZ_JCBCDA010000111.1:0-47128 GCF_059865615.1 Petrocella sp.
TATCATAACATATTTAATAAAGGTTAAGGTGTCAAAACTATATAGTTGAACTTTTGCATACAATATATAGTTATGAATGCATCAACGTAATCTATATATTGTATGTAAATTTAGTGAAACTTAGTTTTGACCCTTTAACCAATAAAGAAGATATAAAGCAAGTGAAATGGCAATAGATGCTCGGAAGAAAAGGGGTCATCTGATTGTCATTTCCTTGCATTCATAATTTTATTAGAGGTATAACCTGAATAAGACAGGAGGTTTTGCGTTTTGGATAATCATAATTCTACTACAATAGAGAGTGAAGTAAAACAAAGAATCAGACCCTTAGTTTTTCTGCCGGCATTTATATTACTTTTACTTACAATCATATTGAATTTTACCAATTATGAAGCTTTTTTAGCCATAACAGAAAAAGCCAAAAACTTCATGGTAATCGACATGGGATGGCTGTTTAGTATATCTGGCGTTTTATGTGTAATCATCATCGTTTTTGTCTATTTTTCCCCATTAGGTGAGGTAAGACTGGGAGGACCGGACGCCACACCATTACTAAAAAAATCATCTTGGTTTGCTGTAACCTTATGCACCACCATAGCAGCAGGTATCTTGTTTTGGGGTACAGCCGAGCCCATATGGCATTTGGCCTATCCGCCGGAATCCTTAGGTATAGAACCTATGTCTGCAGAAGCGGCCATTTTTGCAATGGAAACCATGTACCTACACTGGACTTTTATTCCATATGCTATATACGCGGTACCAACCATCGTTTTTGCCTTTGCCTATTATAATATGAAGCGTTCCTTCAGTGTAGGTTCTCAGATTAGTCCCCTTGTAACAGTAGGTGTACAGAAGAAGTTCAATGGTGTCATTGATGCAATCGTATTATTTACAGTCGCTACAGGTATATCCGCTTCATTTGGTACAGCCGTCATGAATATGGGGGGTGGCGTCAACGCACTTTTTGGAATGAACAATGATAAGTATCTATGGATTATCATTACGATTATTGGTACCATAGCTTTTATTATTTCCTCAGGAACAGGATTAATGAAAGGTATTAGGATTTTATCAGATGTGAATGTTTATTTGTATTACATCATCATTGCAGCACTATTAATTTTGGGTCCGACAGTGTATTTTTTTAGCATCGGTACAGAAGCATTTGGTGGATTTTTGGATAATATTTTCAGCAAAGCATTATTCACAGGGACCGCTGCAGGAGATACATGGGCTTCAGGATGGACCATGTTCTATTGGTCTAACTGGATGGCATGGGCGCCAGTTTCCGCTGTATTTCTAGCCAGAATTGCCTATGGTTACAAAATCAAAGAAGTCGTGATGATGAACTTCGTGATACCAAGCATATTTAGTGTTATTTGGATGACCATACTCTCAGGTACAACCTTGAATTTTCAGATGACAGGTCGAGTAGATGTCCTAGCTATTATGAACGAGCAGGGATCGGCTGCGGCCGCCTATGCGGTTCTGGGAGAACTACCCTTATCGGGCATCATTATCGCTATTTATCTCGTCGCCGTCTTTATATCCTTCATAACAGCCACAGACTCAACAACCAATGCCATGGCCAGTATATGTACAACAGGCATACGTGAGGGTAGTCAAGAAGCCCCTCTACTCATAAAAGTCGCTTGGGGTATAATCGTTGGAGCAGTTTCATTGGTATTTATTGCCACACTTGGAATAGACGGCATTAAGATGATGTCCTATCTAGGTGGTTTTCCCGCTTTGTTTTTAGGTCTCTTTAGCCTAGTCGCCTTACTTAGAATCATGAGTAAGCCTGAGAAATTCGATACATATGCGAAGGAATAAATGAGGAATATATATGGAGAAAGCGGCATGGCTCGCCGGACTACTGCATGTACAAGCCATAGCTTTTTCAAAATCCATACCGCAACAATATCAAAAATCAGGTAAATCCTTAATTTTAGGATTTGACCTGATTTTTTTGTAAAAACGATTAATCATACAATGCTACAATGCAAGGTAGGATTTCGTCGTTGTTTGAAGGGATTATATGATATAATGTATTTTAAAAATAATAGGGTTACGGGGATGGGCATATTATGAGATGTTTAAGAATTATATCAAGTTTATTGTTGTTGATTATTTTGGTAGGATGTAGCCGTTTTGATCCGGACTATATAAGGGTTGAAAACAGTAAGAAAAAAGTGGAAGTAGAATTTTGGTACGGTTTGACGGGATATTCAAGTGAATTGATGAAAAGCTATATAGATACATTCAATAATAGTCAGGAACTATATACTGTAGTAGGTGTGGAACAATCCAGTAATGAAGAAACTTTTAAAGCTTTAAAATCAGCTATAGCAAGGAAAAAAGTACCTTCGGTTGTTTTATTAGAAAATCAACATTTGTATTATCTGGCTTCAAAAGGCGTTATGGATAAAGTGAACGATTTTAATCCGGATGGTAAGATGGATGATTTTATCGAATCTTATATAGAACAAAATAAAATCAAGGATAATCTAATGGGAATTCCAATGTATGGGAAAACGACGGTTTTGTATTATAGACGCGATTTTTTTGAAGAACACCATATCAAACCGGTTGATTTACTAACATGGGAAGCGGTGTCCTCCGTTGCGGGTAAACTAACACAAAAAGATGAAGATGAAATCTTGGTCTATGGTTGCGAAATAATGAATGGTGCCAAAAACTTGATTGATGGTGCTATTAGTAATGGCGGGAATTTTCTCAGTGAAGATGGCAGAGAAATAGTGATTGATACAAAAGAGTGGATTGAAGCTTGGGAATTTTTTAGAGAGCATATCCATGATAAAAACCTTATTAAAGTGCACTATGGCGGAGACATTACAGGTAATAGATTTGCCAATATTGATGATATTATGCAGGGAAGAACTGCTATGTATATTGGATCATGTGGTGATCGAGGAGAATTAGATTCTAGTGTTATAGGGACATACTTGCTTCCCTCTTGGGAGAATAAGTTGGATAATCCAAGGGCTGTTGTAGACCTATATTCCTTAAGTATACCCATTTATGTGGATGCAAGAGAAAGAGAAGGGGCAATAGTGTGGATAAATTTTTTAACCAGTGAAGAAAAAAGTTTAGACTGGTTAACCAATACCGGATTCTTACCGGTAAGAAAATCATCTATGGATGAAGATGCTTTTTACAGTCATATACTTGAAAATCCAGACTACTTTATCCCTATAAGTCAAGTGAAGTTTGGTACAAAAATATTCATCGACCCTACAGATGGGAAAATATATGATGCTTTAAATAATGCTGCTTACAAAGTTCTGGTAGAAAATGTTTCGGCTAAAGAAGCATTAGAAATAGCAAAAACAGAAACACAACCTATTCTTGATGAAATAAGAAATCAAGGGAGGTAAGCATGAGATTTAAGATGAAGCATATTAGAAACAGAATTACCATTAGCGTCTCAGTTGTAGTAGTCTGTGTCATATTAGTGATAACTATGATTATTAGCTACATCTATTCTAATGAGTTGATGAGAAGAATGGCCATCATAACAGATCAAAAAATGGATATTATTGTTAAAAATCTTGAAGAGGAACTTGGAAAAGTCATTGAACTGCAGAATTCAATTCAGGATGATGAGTCACTTCAAAGACTCATCATTGAAGTCAGTAATAGTAGTAGTAGTAGTGATCAATATTTAGAAAGAGAGATTTCAGAAGTATTAAGGCAATATGCCTATGAAAATATTAATGTAAATTCAATTTTCGCCTTTGATATGAATCTGGATATTCTGGATCCTCTTTATAAAATAGAACCATATAAAGAGATTGTTGAAGAATTTTCTTGGTTTTATGAACTGGTACAATCGAACAGGCTTAGTGGATTTTCTGAGCCAACAAGTTTTCCGAATAGACAGTACCATAATACTTCTGAAACAAAAGCGACAATAACCTACTTCTCAACATATATTAATACAAATAATTTTGTACAGATAGGTTACTTGTTACTTAACATAAAAAAAGACAATATTTTCAGGAAGTTTACCCAAGCTTGTCAAGAGGAATTTGATTTTGTGATTCTAGTAGATGAAAAGGCAAATATCATACATAGTGTTGGTAATAGTCATTTAAACAATCAAGAAGTAAAGGCGTTTATGACAAAAAGGAATGAAGGCATCCATGATATCACAGTTGAAAATCTAAATACATACATCATAACGAGGCCGGTGGAGAACTATAAGGATTGGGTTGTTATAGGGGGTATCTCCTATGGAACAATGAATAGAGAAAGTGAAATGATCAGCAAAATTGTATTTCTCTTAACAGGATTCAGTCTTTTACTTGTTATTTTGATATCTTTTATTATATCAAGAAAAATTACTGAACCCATTATTGAGGTGACGCATGCAATGGAAGTACTGGAAAAAGGACGATGGCCAAAGCCACTTCATGCCAAAAGTGAAGATGAGTTAAAAACGTTGGTTGAAGGTTTTAACAAAATGATTGTAGATGTGCAGGTTTTGTTTTTGCAGGTTAAACAAGAACAAAACGAAAAACATGAATATGAAATGAACAATCTTAAACTAAGGTTGGATATATTGCAATCTCAGATTAACCCGCATTTTATTCATAATACCTTAAACGGCCTAAAATATCTTGCGGTTGAGGAAAAAGCTTATCGACTTGTGGATTTGATTGAATCTTTTAACCTGTTGTTACGGTCTAGTATGTCTATTAACAGGGATTTTATTAGTATTACTGAGGAACTCGAATGTGTTAGAAGTTTTCTCAATATATTTGAGATTCGTTATGATTACTCAATAAAGATAAAACTAAGCGTTGAAGCAGGTGTTGAGGCGGTCAAGATTCCAAAATTGATACTGCAACCCATTGTTGAGAATTCAGTCTATCATGGCATTATGAATAAGGACGAAGAAGGATTTATTGAGATTAGGATTAGCAAAACAGATCATGATAGTATTTTGATTGAGGTTGAAGACAATGGTATAGGAATGTCTAAAGATAAAATATTTGAGTTACTGAATCAAAAAGAAAAAGAAAACAAACAAGTAGCATTCTCAGGCAAGAAAGGTTTTAACAATATTGGTCTTAAGAATATTAAGGACCGTTTGAACCTTTACTATGATAAAGCAAGTCGTTTAAAGATACATAGTCAAGAAGGAATTGGTACGGTTGTATCTTTTGAAATACCATTAATTGGCATAGGAGATGATACGTATGGAGATGTATAAAGTACTTATAGTGGATGATGAAAAACCAGCAAGAGAGTTAATTAAGCATATTATTGATTGGGATGGACTGGGTTTTGAGATTTGTGGGGAAGCAAAAAACGGTCGAGAAGCATTAGAGGCATATCATATGTTTGAACCTGATATTATTATCACAGACATACAAATGCCAATCATGAATGGCTTAGATTTGATTAAGGAAATTAGAAGCTTCGATAAAGAACAAAAATTCATTGTCCTAAGTTGCCATGAAGATTTCTCATTTGCCAGGGAAGCTTTTTTGTTAAATGTTGAAGATTATTTGATCAAAGACTTACTTAAGAAAGATGAACTAAACCATTTGCTACTTAACATCGCGGAGAATAGAGACAAAAAAAGGAAGAAGAATTTATTAGACAAACAACAGCGTATTGTGGTGCATAATAAAGGGCTGATTGAATACATAGCAAGGCAAGGAAGTAAAGAAGTACGTAACTTTATAGACATAGATAAAGGCTGCATGTATCGAATTGTTATAATAGGATTTGATGATTATTACAAAAGCAATTTATCTGGCAACGAATATGATCGAGAAGAAATGAAAAATAGTTTAGTTTATGCTCTAGAATCATTTAATCAAAAAGAAAATCAGGACCTAATACATGATTTTGCGTATATGGGAAGTGGTAAAGCCATCGTAATCATACGAATTGCAAATAGTATAAATGAAAATATTAAGTTACAAAGTACGATTAATATTTTAAGCAGATTTAGAACATTCTTTTCAAAAACAGATCAAACCCATACTATGACCATGGCTGTCAGCAGAGATTTTAATGATTTGGACGGATTTATGGAAAGATACAATGAAGCTTATCAGGCTCTAAAATATAGGCTTTTTTTGGGTAAAGGTAAAAATATTTTTCATAATACATCGATTCCGAGGCTAACACAAATGTCAGAACAAGCATTAGAATCAAAAATTGATAAAATAAAAGTTGCGCTAGAAGATTGCGATATAGGTAGGATGAAAGATCATATAAATGCTTTGTACAGAGAAAATCTTAAGGGATTTATGCAATATAATTTTCTGAAAGAAGTTAATGGTCAGATGTGTTATTTACTATCGGATATTTGTTATAGAAACAATATTACTTATAAGGAGCTATTAGGATATAGTTATATACCGGCCAATATGTTGGATGAGGTAGATACTGTAGATGAAATCATCCGTTGGTTTCATGACTGTTTTGAAAGATTGATACAGATAAAGAAAGAGAACAACAAATACAGTAGACACATTCAGGATGCGATGAGATACGTGATTGACAACTATGACCAACCCATTTCATTGAATGAGATCTCAGAAGCTTTAAATATACATAAGGTATACTTATCACGTATCTTTAAAGAAGAGACAGGTATCACAATATCATCCTATATTTTAAATCATAAGGTTATGCAGGCTAAAAGACTCATTGAATCAACAAATATGAAGATATATGAAATTGCTGAATCAACAGGTTTTAGGAATTCACAGCATTTTGTTGTTGCATTCAAAAAAAATACAGGCATAACGCCCAAAGAATATAGAAATAAGAGAAGAAAATAGTTAATAATCAATAATAAATATTAATCTTAGTAAATCATTTCAGAAAAAATATTGATATAATCTATTTATGGTTAAAGGGTCAAAACTAAGTTTCACTAAATTCACATACAATATATAGATTACGTTGATGCATTCATAACTATATATTGTATGCAAAAGTTCAACTATATAGTTTTGACACCTTAACCATTTATAAAATAACAGGGAGGAATAAAAATGAAGCAAATAATGAAGAAAATGGCAACGCTATTGATGATTTCAGCTATTCTGGCTATCGCTTTTAGTGGTTGCACAAAAGCAGTAACAACACCAGTTGCAGAAGTAGACCCTGCAAGTGTCACAGAGTCAGAATCAAACACGGTAGCAGATGATTACAAATTGGTATTAAGATTAAGTCATGTTTTCGATCCCGATGAGCAATTAACCAAATCCATGGATATTATTGCAGAGAATATTCTTGAGAGAACAAATGGGGCTATCGAAATACAAACGTTTCCATCCGGACAAATTGCCACATATAAAGATGGCGTGGAGCAAGTCGTAAGAGGTGCAAACTTTATCTCAGTTGAGGACCCATCCTACATCGGTGATTACGTTCCTGAATTTACGGCTTTAGTTGGACCAATGTTATTTCATAATTATGATGAGTACGTTGAACTTGTTAGAACGGATATGGTCGAAGGCTGGAAAATGAAAGCAGAAGAAAAAGGCATAAAAATCCTAGCACTAGACTTTATCTTTGGTTTTAGAAGTGTCATCACGGATAAAACAATTACAAAACCGGAAGATCTAAGAGGCATGAAAATTAGAACACCCGGTAGCCAATTGTTTATAGAAACACTAAATGCAATGGGAGCAACAGCTGTACCGCTACCATGGGGTGAAACTTTTAGTGCATTGGAACAAGGCGTTGTAGATGGTCTTGAAGGATCGGAATTTACAAATGCACAAACCAAAGTATATGAAACAGGCAAAAAAAATGTTGCATTGACCAATCACTTTTTGGGAACCTGTGGTTTCTATATTTCTGTAGATGTATGGAATAACATACCGGAAGAATATAGAATGATTATCGAGGAAGAAGTAGAGCGAGAAGCCGAGCGAAGTATTGCATTGCTAAAAGCTGAATATGCAGAAACCGTCAAAGAATTAGAAGCAAACGGCGTTGTTTTTAACGAAGTTGATGTTGAAGCGTTTACCGAAGCGACAAAAGGATTATTTGAAACATTACCGGGAGTAAACATTGATATGTATAATCAAATTCAAGATGAGCTTAAAAAAATAAGAAATTAAGTAGAAATCATGAAAACTCTCTTGTTGTAAGGTATTAGAATGCAAGGGAGTTTTTTATGACCAAAATTGACAGGAGGATGGGTCATAAAGTGAAGACGTTTAAACATATTTATAGCAATATTGAAGAAATAATCAGTGGATTTTGTATTTGTTTAACCGTTACCATTGTTATTGCAAATGTGGTTCTTAGATATTTTTTTAATACAAGCCTGTACTGGGCAGAAGAAGTTGCCACAATAAGTTTTGTGTGGAGTGTTTTTGTCGGTGCCAGTGCAACTTACAAACATAGAATGAATATTGGTATTGATTTTTTGATAAAAAAAGGCAATAGAAAATTCAGAGAGCTTGTCAAGCTACTGGTGAACATCATGTTATTGGTGATTACCTCCTACATTTTTTACTTAAGTGTAATTTTCACTAGATTATCCGCCATTAAACCAACGGCTGTCTTAGGCATATCTTCGATGTATGTTAATTCTGCATTAGCCGTGGGCTTTGGCCTGATGACAATCCATTCTATAAGATTTTTGTATCAGGACATAAGAGAAGTAATGATGACAAGGGAGGGTGTATAGATGGCTTATTTACCAATTGTTCTAGTCTTGGTTCTGTATTTTTCAAGTATTCCAATAGCCTTTGCTTTATTGGCTGCAGCACTTTTGTATTTTGGGTTCATTAATGTGGGTATGCCGACAGATCTGATTCTTCAAAAATTCGTATCAGGTACCGGCTCATTTCCATTATTAGCTATTCCCTTCTTTATAATGGCAGGTTCTATCATGAATTACTCCGGTATCAGCAATAAACTTATGAGCTTTGCAGAAGTTTTAACCGGGCATATGACAGGCGGTTTGGCTCAAGTCAATGTTGTTCTCAGTACACTAATGGGTGGGATATCAGGTTCAGCCAATGCGGATGCGGCTATGCAGTCAAAAATGCTGGTTCCTGAGATGGAGAAAAGAGGTTATAGTCGGGCATTTTCAGCAGCGATTACAGCATCCTCCTCAGCCATATCTCCAGTTATCCCACCGGGTATAGACTTGATTATATATGCACTCATAGCAAATGTCTCAGTAGCGAAAATGTTTGCGGCAGGTTACATGCCCGGCTTAATCATGTGTAGTTGTCTTATGATAACGGTTGGCATTATATCTAAGAAAAGAAAATACTTACCTACTAGAGAAAAAAGAGCCACAATTATTGAAATATTAAAGCAACTTAAGGAATCCATCTGGTCACTCTTACTACCATTTGGTGTTATTCTGGGATTGAGATTTGGTATGTTTACACCAACAGAAGCTGGAGCCATAGCAGTCCTTATAACGATTTTAATAGGATTTTTTGTGTATAAGGAACTAAAAATTTCTCACTTTAAGGCCATTATCAAAGATACTATTTATGGCTCGGGTACAGTCGTTTTAATCATTGTTTCTGCTTCAGTCTTTGGTTATTATATGAGTTGGGAAAGGATTCCACAGGCCATTTCAAACGGTTTAATGGGACTTACAACCGATAAATGGGTTATGTTACTCATCATTAATCTTTTGCTTTTAGTCATGGGTATGTTTCTGGAAGGTGGCGCAGCACTCATTATAATTGCACCATTGGTTGTGCCGGTTATCGTAGGACTCGGTGTTGATCCTGTTCATTTTGGTACAATAGCCATTGTTAATATAATGATTGGAGGCGTTACACCACCTTTTGGTTCAATGATGTTTACAACATGCTCGATAACAAAGACACCGGTGAATGAGTTTGTGAAGGAAAGTCTACCTTTGATTGGAGCCTTAATTGTTGCTTTGATGATTGTCACATTCTTCCCTGCATTAATTTTATTCCTACCAAATCTTATGTAAACCTAGGAGGTTAATATGGAGATTATTGCACATAGAGGGGCTTCGGGTTATGCTCCTGAAAATACATTAGCGTCTTTTATTAAAGCGGTCGAAATGGGAGCAAAAGCCATAGAGTTTGACGTACAAATGACAAAAGACGAAGAAATCGTAGTCATTCATGACTACAAATTGAACAGAACAACAGATGCCAAGGGTTATATAATGAACAAAACTCTTGAAGAAATCAAAAGATGTGATGCAGGAAGTTGGTTCTCTGAAGCATTCATGGGAGAAGCCATTCCTTTGTTAACAGAAGTGTTAGAGATGATACCAAAAGACATTACCCTTCATGTTGAAATAAAGAAGGCAGTGTTTGAAAAAAGAGCAGTGGAGGAAAAAATAGTAGAGATTCTTAAGTCTTCAAACAGATTGAGTCAAACAGTAATTTCTTCATTTGATCATTATTGCATTGAAAAAGTTCACCGAAAAGCGCAGGTAAAGACAGGTGCTCTTATTGAAGCCAAGATTATAAAGCCGGTTGATTATTTAATGTCTCGAGGCATTAATAGTTATAGCCTTAATCTAGGGTTTGAATTTATTGATGCAGCGTTAATTGAAGAAGCCCACAAAAATGGCTTGAAAATTCTATCATACACCGTCAATGAATCTAGTATTGCAAAAATGTTTAAGGAAATGGGCGTAGATGGCATATTCACAAATTATCCGGATATTATGTCTTGGGACTAATCTTAATCCTAATCCTAATCCTAATAAAAAGGAGAAAGCTAAATGAAAGATATTTTTCTTGATAGAAATAAAGAGCTCGAAAATGAAATAGAAGAATATTTATGTTGCCTGCACAAGGGTGCAATGATTTTCTATGAAGGTATGAAGGACTATATACACAAAAATGACAAACGATTCAAGGAAAGAGTCAGAGCTGTCATAGAACACGAGAAAGAAGCAGATGGACACCTAAAGAATCTTAAATTCACCTTATATCGTTATAATCTCATTCCGGATTTGAGTGCAGATATTCTTGAGTTGATGGATGCAATGGATGACATTAGCGATGTATCAAAGCAAGTATTACTGGATTTAGATATAGAAAGACCTTATATGGAAGAAGATTATTCAGAAGATTTCATTGAGATTGCAAAAATATCATTAAAAGCGGTTGAAGCACTAATGGGTGGTGTAAGATTATTCTTCACCCATGTAAAAACCATAGATGATTATATAAGCAAGGTATATTTTTATGAATCAGAAGTGGATAAGCTTGAAGAAGTCCTTAAAAGCAAAATATTTCAGAATAATGAAAAATTAGATCTCAGTCAAAAGATGCATCTAAGCTATTTTGTGGAAAAAACAGCGGCTTTATCAGATATTGCCGAACAAATGGCAATAAAGCTTTCGGTCTTCAAATTCAAGAGAGGTATCTAGATACGTATAAAACATAATTAAGAGGTGAGATTTACATGCAAGGCTCTGTAATATCAATTATTTTTTTATCAGCAGGCGTTTTTATGGGTTGGTCCTTAGGGGGAAATGATGCCGCAAATATATTTGGAACAGCTGTAGGAACAAGGATGGTTAAGTTTAGGACAGCTGCAATAATATGTAGTGTCTTTGTAACCATCGGTGCAGTCGTAAGTGGAGCTGGTGCATCACAAACTCTAGGCTCACTCGGTGCTATTAATGCCATTGGAGGCGCATTTGCCGTCTCTGCTTCAGCCGCAGCAACAGTCATGTTCATGACAAGTAAGGGGTTACCGGTGTCAACTTCTCAAGCAATTGTAGGCGCCATCATAGGATGGAACTTTTTTGCAGGCATAAAAACGGATTTCTCTGTATTGCAAAAAATAGCAGCCACATGGGTTTTTACGCCCATACTTGCAGCCATGTTTGGTATGATGTTTTATTGGATTGTAAAAAAAGGACTAGACAATACAAAAACACATATTGTAAAGCTATATAAATACACCAGAATCGCCCTAATAGTATCAGGCGCCTTTGGCGCCTACAGCTTAGGTGCGAACAATATTGCAAATGTAATGGGTGTTTTTATGAATGTATCCCCTTTTGAAACCATACATTTAGGATTAGCTTTTAGCTTGTCCGGTACGCAACAATTATTTTTACTTGGAGGTATCGCCATATCAATCGGTGTATTTACATACTCAAAAAAGGTTATGATGACCGTTGGAGCAAGCATATTTAAGCTATCTCCAATAAGTGCTTGTATTGTGGTTCTTGCAACCTCAACGGTCTTATTCTTATTTTCATCAGAAAGTTTATATATTTGGCTAACTTCTAGGGGATTACCGGCTTTTCCACTGGTACCCGTTTCGCAATCACAAGCTGTCGTAGGTGCGATTATTGGAATAGGGATTTCCAAAGGAGGGAAAAATATAAATTTAAAGCAACTTGGTAGGATTGGTATAGGATGGGTACTTACCCCATTATTTTCAATGGTCATCTCTTTTCTGACCCTAGCTTTTATGCAAAATGTTTTCCAGCAAACAGTGGTTCTTTAATAATACTCCCAAATAAATTATAAAAGCATCGAGCCCTTAGTCAAACTAGTAAAGGGTTCGATGCTTTTTATAGTCATAAAACTATGGTTATATAGAACTTCTTGTAAGTAAAAAAATCAAAAAATCTTAAGCCCATCCTCAAAACCAAACACATTATAAGGCACTTCGTAGTAGTCAGAGTAATAGTTATTGTTCTTAGAATTATGGGCTTGAATGGTAATCTGTAGATATGTTTCGCTGATACCAAACGCCAAGGTTGGGTCGTCATAATTTAGTTCTTTACCGATGTGTTTATTGATGACGGATTTGTAGTCATAGCCGTCATCAAACATATCAGACAGCGTCATAATTTGACCGGATGCATTTAGAACATCATAGAAAGATAGAGAACCATCAATTCCCGGACCGTAAAAATAAACATAATAGTTAACATTGGTATAAGGACCGACCTTAAGCAGGTAAGAATATAAGTTAGCCTGTTCTAAGGGTTGGTCCTTGTGGTGATTTAGAACCATAGCCTTGTGTTCATCAAAAGCAGCATCCATAACGGACTTCACTTCATCGGTTGCACCTGTAGGATAAGTATATTCAATATAGAATTGTATGCCGTCCTCTATATAATTTTTTGTTTGGTAGTCGGCTTGATTGTCATCATAACTGGTTATAAATCGCTTGACCCCATCATCTTCGACAAAAAGATCCTCATCATGATAGAACCTTTTGTTGATGGCAATGTTACCAAGACTACTGCCTAGAGGAATTGAAAAGGTATGAGGGTTGAAACCGATATTAAAGGCCGGTGTCTCATGATCTAGAATAAGGTTAAGGCTATCATAAGCCAAATAGAACTTTTGTGTCGGTAAAAAACCTTTGAAGGGTGCGATCAATTGTAAACCAGATCCGTAGAAATCTTCAGCATCAGCCAGCAGTTGTTGCCTCCTAACTTCATTGAGTGCAGCGTCGTTTAGGATTGCAAGACCATCTGTATCATTGGTAAAAACATCCATTAAAAGGAGTTCTTCTCCGGTATTCAAATCAAAATTCAAAGTGTCATATAGACTATAATAAGCTGGATCCGTACCAAGTTCTCCCTTGTACTCAGCGGAAAGTCTAAGAAGAACAGAAAGTACATGGTTGCTGTTATATTGATGCAATACCTCCAGATAATAAGACTGAAGTTCTCCTTGAGCACTGGGATTGGTAGCATAACCTCTAAAAGGCGGCAATAAACCTTCTTCAATATAGGGTAAATAAGAATGATACAAGTCATAGATGGCTGTATTAATCTTATCTTCAACAATTTGATCCTTAAGTCCCAAGATCTGAAAATAACTTTTGTAGAATCGATCAAATGTTTTTTCTTCAATATAATTGAACTCAAGTGGATTATCGGTAACAAAATAAACATCACAAGGAGTGTTTATAATCGGACCCAAAGGTGATCGTAGCGTTTCTACAGCTGCTTCTTCTTGGTCAACAATTGGCTTTATTTCATTTGGTTCCACGATTACATCACTACTGGGCTCTGTATCTTGCGTGCAACCGCTTATGATGAAGGTGAGTAATAGTAGGAGGCCAAGTATTAGATATTTAACAGGAAAGTTATTGCAAGGGAACATAGCCAGTCTCCTTTGCCAGAAGTTGGCCTTCATCACTTAGAAGCCACTCTATAACTTGTCTTGCAGGACTATCTTCAGCTTCATCAGAACGAATGACAGCATAGTAGGCAGTCCCAACGGGGTATTCTTTGGAAGCGATGGTCTCAGGGCTAGGATAAACACCATCCACTTTAAGCAAACGGACATCATCATTCCCCCACATATCCACGACAAAGTAAAAGTAAGAATAGCCGAGGGCATCTGGTGCACTTTCATAAGCAGCGACAGCATCAATAAGGCCACTCATACCTGCAATGATCTGTTCAGAAGGCGGTTCCATTGGTAATTTATCCTTCATAACCAATTCAAGAAAACCGGTCTGACTACCTGAGTTGAGGGGACGTTGGTAAGCTACTATTGGTAGATTAGCACCACCTACCTGAGACCAGTTTGTAATTTCGCCGGCGTAGATGGAACGAATTTCCTCGTATGTTAGGGAATCAACAGGGTTGTCCACATGAGCCAGAAAAACAAAAGCTTCGCTTACAATAGGAATAACTTCTAAGGTCACATCCATTGAAGCAGCCAAATCAAGCGCCTCTTTAGAAGGGCTTGTTACAAAAATCAAATCGGTTTTCTGATCAATAAGATTCACATAAGCCTGATGGGTTTTATTATGTAGAATATAGGGTCGAACTTCGTCAAGGGTCATACCCATAAGTCTTCCGGCTAGAGCCTCGGACAAAGGTATGGTAACAGTGGAACCATCTACACGAGGGTAGGTTTCCGGATCAAAAGAGGGTGCTTGGCTATCCTTGGAGTTTGAAGCGGTGCAAGCAGATAGGAAACCCAAAGACAATGTTAATAATATAACAAAAACAACGTGACCAAAATACCGTTTACAACTGTACATAATTTAATCTCTCCCTTATTATCTGTGTAGTAGAAAAATGATATCGTTCTATACTTTACTCAACTTAACTAAGTAAATTAGATATTAATGTTTCCTTTTAAGCTTACTAAAGTGAAGATAGCTTGTAAAGTTAAATAAGTGTGTCAAAAGTTTTACATGAGGTGAATCACCTAGACAAGCAAAGTTTCAAATTGTATAATGAAGGTCAATTTAGTAAAAGTTAGTTTTGACCCATTCACCATAATAAAAATACTTTATCAAGACCTATAGAGGAGAAACTATGAAAAAAGCAATGATGAATAGAAAATCAGAACGATCTTATAATGGCAAACCTTTGTCAGAGGACCATGAAAAGAAATTGATAGCCTACCTAGAAGATGATAAAAATAGAATAGGGATAAATGGCAATGTCATAACCATTCATTACCAGAAAGCAGTTGGGCAAAAGAGTGAAAAGATTGGTAGCTATGGTGTTATAAAAAAAGCGCCGGCATACTTAATTACCGCATGCAAAAACAATGAAAAAGCCATGCTAGACTGTGGCTATGTATTTGAGAAACTTGTGCTCTACCTTGAGTCCATGGGCATAGCGACTTGTTGGCTTGGCGGTACCTTTAACCGTAACAAGATTAACCAAGTTAAGACACTGACACCGGATACGTTCATACCGATTATATCACCTATAGGCTATAGTGCTGGCAAAAAAACATTGACGGACCGTTTTTTTAGAAAAATGGCCCATTCAGACAGTCGAAAAGACTTTGATTCATTATTTTATGATCAAGAAAAGTCGCTTATAGAAGATACCAAACTTAGAAAACAACTAACATATGTCCGCATCGCACCAAGTGCTTCAAACCAGCAACCTTGGCGTATCGTTATAGATTCAGTAAGAAATGCCCATTTTTATCTACATAGGACGCCAAAATATGGTAATCAACTGGGTTATGACATTCAAATGATTGACATGGGCATCGCCTTGTGTCACTACGAACTGGCAACGGGGAAAAAGAACTATTTTGAAAAAACAGAAAAATCAATTATGGAGAAGGAAAATTGGGAGTATGTCATCAGCGTAGGTTCAGGATGCATATCGGAAAAATAAGAAAAAAATTGCAAATCCAAAGAATATATAGTAACATAAAAGACAGCGAAATGTCCTGAATGCAACACAAAATGGGCTAGAATAATAAGGTGGCTATATGGTTAAGAAACTGTCCATACAAAACAAACTCATCCTAAGCATCTTTCTGGGTTGTCTGATACCCTATTTTTTTGGTGGCCTTTATATCAAAAACCAGGCAGAAACATGGCTCTATAATAAAAACATAGAAAGCACCAATACACTACTAGGACAAACAGCAGACTTTGTAGACGAGACCATTTTAATTCAAACAGAGAATCTGGTCTCCATGATGGCAAAAGATGAACGTATCCTTCATGAAGACGGACAACTTAACAGCTATGTGGATTATGAGGCGGAAACATTTAGACGCCGTTTATCCATTGAGGAAAGAGAAGTATTGGCCCTATTTAAAAACATGAAACAATCTCATGATATTTTGGGCTTGATTGCCTTTGGTACAGAGTATGGTGGCTATGTAGAATACCCTGAGTTCAAACCTAATGCACCGTATGATCCCAGACTTAGGCCATGGTATATGAATGCTATAGGAACAGAAGGCGTGATTGTATCCGAGCCCTATCGGACCAGTGTTACGAATGAACTGGTTATTAGTATTGCCCAAAATGTGAAGTTCGGTTATACCGATATAGGTGTTTTAAGCTTGGTCATTCGATTAGATGATTTGGTGACACGAATAAATAACTTAAGCTATGGTGAAACCGGCTATGTTAAGGTCCTAAGTCCCAGTAACAAGTTTATCAATAGCCCCAAACATGAAGAATGGATATTGGCCTCTATTGAAGAACTTGAACTAGATGTTTTTTCTAACATCGATAGGTATGACGGTTATTCTTATGAAGGTCAGATTAATGGAGAAGATAAAGTTTTTAATGTGCATATATCCCCATATAGTGGATGGAAATACATTGCCATAATCGATAGGAAGGAGGTCATTGCCCAATCCAAGGTACTTACAGACGCATTAATTCTAATTTACTTTATCACACTATTGATTATGTTACTATTTGTTTCCCTCATATCCAGCTATATAACAAGACCGATTCTTAAGATTGCAGGAGTCATTAACAAAATGGCAAGCTTTAAGTTTGACGCCTATGAAGAAGATAAGGATCTCATATCGATAAGTCACAAAAAAGATGAGGTGGGCGCAATTACATCTGCCCTTCATGACATGCAAACGAATTTTATTGAACTCTCAAACAACATATATGACATGGATGAAGAGATCAAGAACATAGCCATTGGGGACAAATCCAGATACAGTCTAAGTTTATCTGAGGATAACCCATTCATTGGTATTACAAAATCAATCAATAACTTACTGGACAAGGTCTATAGCTATATCGATCAAATCATGTCATCTCAGTTAGAGATAACCAATAAAAATGAGCTTTTAACGGCCTCGGAAGAGGAATTGACAGCACAAGTTGAGGAGATAGAATCTCAAAAGGCTTACATTCACTTTTTAGCTGATCATGATCCCTTAACAGAATTACCAAACCGTCGTAGCTTCTACAAAAAGTTAAACCAAGTACTAAAAGCCGATGAAAAGGGCGCTGTCATGCTACTTGACCTAGATAATTTTAAAGGCATCAATGATACTCTAGGTCATCTATTTGGAGATCAAGTCTTGATGTTTATATCCAGAGAACTTGAGGCATTGGCAAGTGATCGGGTATTTGTTTCCAGATTCGGTGGAGATGAGTTTTTATTACTATATATGTGGACCAATGGTGAAAACGAACTGTTAGAATTCATTCATCATCTCAACGAATTGTTCAATAGAAAGCTCTATATAGAAAATAATGAAGTGAACATAGAGTTTAGCATGGGTATATCATTATTTCCAAGTGACAGTGATGATATTAATCAGCTTATAATGAACGCAGACCTTGCCTTGTACACCATTAAAAACAGTGGCAAAAATAATTATGCCTTTTTTAGTGTAGAGATGGCAGAGCATCAAATCAACAAATCCAAAACGGAAGCCATTCTAAGAGAAGCTATTGATTCAGATGGTTTTAAGATGGTCTATCAACCTCAAGTGGAGCTTTCCACAGGTAAAGTGGCCGGCTTTGAAGCACTCCTTAGATTGAAAAACAATAAATTGTCACCTGGTGAGTTTATTCCAATAGCCGAAGATAACGGTATGATCATAGCCATAGGACGTATTGTAACAAAGTTGGTTGTAGAACAGATTAGAAGGTGGATGGAAAAGGGGTATGTCATTAAGCCAGTGGCCATTAATTATTCGGTTGTACAGATGTATGATTATGGCTATAAAGCGTATTTGATGAACCTACTTAGGGAGAACGCCGTTAGCCCCAGTTATATAATCATAGAAATCACAGAAAATATTTTCCTTGAAAACAAAGAGTCCACCATAGTTTTTCTAAAAGAGCTTCGGTCTCATGGTATTAAGATTGCCATTGACGATTTTGGAACGGGTTACTCCTCATTAAGTTATCTGACATTTTTACCGATTGATACCATAAAACTTGACCGTTCACTCAGCATGGAGTTTTTAGAGATGGATAACATATCAGTTATGGATAGCCTAATCGCTCTAGCCCATAGTTTAAACCTACTTGTCATTGCAGAAGGCATTGAAGAGCACAAACAGGTTAAGCGACTTAAATATGGCAAATGCGATGCCATCCAAGGTTATTATTTTAGTAAGCCTATGGAAGTAGAAGAGCTAGAGCAGGAGTTTGATAAAAAATACGAAGTATAGAGAGCTAAAATAAGAATGAAAAAACTAAAAAAGACAGGAATAAGCCAAAAAAAGAACCGATTAGAGGGTGCGACAATCATAGATCAGGAAAGGTGTGAGCCTATTATACGATAATAATCCTGTTCTTGTAATCGGACTTTTTGACCAGCTCCAGATAGTGTGTTGGCGAGCTTTGGGACAACTGTCTAAAATCTTTAATCATATGGGATTGGTCATAATAACCGGTATCCCATACTAGGTTTAATAAAGGATCTTGCTTTAAATCTAATGTGGTGGCATTAAGATGGTTTAAAATGTGTTGGAATCGAATGATTTTACAGAATACTTTTGGACTTAAACCAAAGTATTCTATGAACTTCATATGCAGGTATCTTTCGGAGTAATGGACTTCATGGGCCAAATCCATAATTTTAATTTGGCCTCCAGTGCTCATGATTCTGCTGGTTAGATAAGTTTTTAATGGGTTTGGTTCATAGAGGGCATTCGATTTTTGAAGGGTTTTGGTGTAGTGGTCCATAAAAACCTGCACTTGCTGACTAAAATCACGGGTAGAGATGATTTGCTCCATTAGGTCACGGGCATTAATAATATCATTAAGTGGAATTTGGTGGTTCATGATTTCTTTTAAAGCAATATTCTTAAAAGGATAGCCCTGTCCTGGATAGAAACGCACACCAAAATAGGGGGTTTCTTTCTCGACTAAGACTCTATGGGATCGTAAAACGGATCCACAGACATCTGCAGTAGGTCTTTTTTTATTACAATTAAAAAGAATATCGATACAGCCGTCTGGCACAGCGATCATATCACAGGGACTAAACGTATGCTTATTAAAAGTATAAAAATGAGAGATACCCATCTGGCTAATCACAGATTTGTAGTATTTTGTATTAGACATTACAAAATAGGGTTGGATTAAGGAACCTGTCATTATAAACACCTCGCTTTAGTGAAAATAAAAAAGTCCGAGGCCAATTAAGGCATCAGACTTCGTTGTCTACATGGGATTTATTATACACCTTTTATACATAAGTGCAAGTGAACAATTAAACATTTCCGATTTTTACAAGACTTAGATTGCCTTATTGCCTATAATAGTCACTATCAAAGGTGACCCAAACGATAGCAAAGGCGCTACGACGAACAAACGTTGTAGCGCCTTTTTGCGTAGAAACATTTTAACGAAGAAAGGTAGGTATGGTGATGGTGGATACAAAAGTTGATTTTTTGTACTTAAGTGAGCAGGATATGATTGAAGCGGGTGTGACCGATATGCCAGGTTGTGTGGAAGCGATGGAGTCCATGTTTAAGTTGTTAAAAACTGGGGACTATCGCATGGGGGGAGCTAATGGCAATTCTCATGGTGTGATGATGATGTTTCCCGACACATCTGAATTTCCAAATATGCCTGTGAATGGCCCGGATAGAAGGTTTATGGCCATGCCAGCCTATCTAGGCGGTGAGTTTGATATGGTGGGTATGAAATGGTATGGCTCTAACGTGGATAACAAAAAGAAGGGGCTACCACGATCTATTCTGATGTTAACCCTCAATGACAAAGACACGGGGGCACCCTTAGCCCATATGTCAGCTAATGTTTTAAGTGCCTATCGAACCGGTGCTGTACCAGGTGTTGGTGTGAAGTATTTTGCAAAAGAAGATGTGAAAGTGGTAGGGGTTGTGGGTCCTGGGGTTATGAGCAAAACAGCCTTTGCGGCAACTTTAGCCGTTAGAAAAGGTGTTGAAACCGTAAAAATAAATGGCAGAAGTCAAAACTCCTTAGATAACTTCATTAAATTCGTTCAAGAAGAATTTCCAACCATAAAAAATATTGAAATTGTGGACACCATTGAAGCCGCTGTTAGGGATTCAGATGTGGTCATCATTGCAACATCAACACCTACTGGTGATGTGAATCTATACCCATATGTAAAAGAAGAATGGATTCAACCAGGTACGGTCATCTGTTGTCCCGCATCAGCAAGATTTGATGAAGACTTTATGATCCATCGGGCTAGACATGTAGCCGATAACGTTCATTTATATGAAGCATGGGCAGAAGAAATGCCTTATCCTGCTTATGCCATTATCCCCATACCTGCAGTACATTGTATGGATTTAATCACAGAGGGTAAGCTAACAAAAGATCGCGTAGATGATTTAGGCGATGTTTTAATGGGAACCGTCCCTGTACACCGAAAGGAAGACGAAATTGTTATTTTCTCAGTTGGTGGTATGCCCATTGAAGACGTTGCATGGGGCACTATTGTTTATAGAAATGCCATTAAAAAAGGTGTCGGACATAGCATTAATCTATGGGAAACACCCCATCTTGCTTAAAGGAGGTTGCTTATGCGCATCGAAAAACATCCAATTCTAGGAGAAATGGTTAAAGGTGAGAAAGTGGTCTTTACCCTAGATGGAAAGACCATGGAAGGTTTTTTAGGAGAACCCATATCGGCTGCTTTAAAAGCGGCCGGTGTCATGGTACATCGCCATACAAAAAAAGCTTCGCCTCGAGGGGTTTTTTGTGCCATTGGCAGATGTACCGATTGTGTGATGGTTGTGGATGGTACAGCCAATGTACGCACTTGTGTGACACCTTTAGTAGGGGGTATGGTGATTGAGACCCAATACGGTGCTTCTGTTAAGGGGCTATAGAATTCAGGTACCAATAGAAAGCTCTGGTTAGCGAGGTAACTATTTAAACCAAAGCCTAAAAATCAATGGTTTTAGGCTTGACACTATAGGAAGGTGGCTAAAAAATGAAACGTTATGATTTGATTGTGATTGGTGCTGGTCCAGCAGGTCTTTCTGCAGCCATTCAAGCAGCAAAAAACGGCTTACAAGTGGCTGTGTTTGATGAAAATGAAAAACCAGGCGGTCAGCTTTTTAAACAAATTCATAAATTTTTTGGCTCTAAAGAGCATCAAGCCAAAATTAGAGGCTATAACATCGGTGAAGCACTTTTAAAACAAGCCAGGGAAATAGGTGTGGAAGTGGTTTTAAAAGCGATTGTGGTAGGGATGTATCCCTTTAAAGAAGTGACCATTCATATCAAAGACACCCTAGTGCGTTATAAAGCCGATGCCATTATTGTGGCTACCGGGGCCTCTGAAAATATGATTAATTTTAAAGGTTGGACATTACCTGGGGTGATTGGTGCTGGTGCTGCGCAAACCATGATGAATTTACACAGCGTTAGGCCTGGCAAGAGAATCTTAATGTTGGGTAGTGGTAACGTGGGCTTAGTTGTAGGGTATCAGTTGTTACAAGCAGGCTGTGACCTGGTAGCCATTGTGGACGCAGCACCAAGAATTGGTGGCTATGGGGTCCATGCTGCGAAGATAGCCAGAATGGGTGTCCCTTTTTATATGAAGCACACCATTATTGAAGCCAAAGGCGGCACATGTCTAACGGATGTTGCCATAGGGGCAGTGGATGACCATTGGCGAATTATTCCAGGCAGTGAGAAAAACTTTGAAGTCGATACCATCTGTTTAGCTGTTGGTTTATCCCCCGTGTCTCAGTTGTTAAAAATGGCAGGTTGTGACATGGAAGAAAATACGGCTAAAGGGGGCACAGTGCCCCGATGTAATAATTACGGTGAAACCAGTGTGCCTGGCATTTATGTTGCAGGAGATGTGTCTGGAATTGAAGAAGCAAGCTCAGCTATGATTGAAGGGCGTATTGCTGGTCTTGCCGCCGCCTGTTATTTAGGGTATCTAGAAGAAAATGACCTAGAAAAAGAAGTGGCTAAGCAAGAAGCATCACTAGAGCGTTTAAGGCAAGGCATGTTTGCACCAGGCAAGAAAGGCCAGCTGATTGAAGAAACAGATGAAGGTTACAGCGTTTCCATGAGTCTCCTTGAAAAAGGTTACATGATCGATGAGGAGATGGCTCATTATCCAGGGATAAAAGCAGTATCAGGCATTCATCCGGTCATTGAATGTACGCAAAACATTCCATGTAACCCCTGTCAAGACGCTTGCCCTAAAAATTGCATTGTTGTAGGGGACTCTATTACAGATCTACCCATCTATGATGAAACGAAACCTTGTATCGGATGTGGCATGTGTGTAGCGGCGTGTTCAGGTCAAGCCATTTTTCTCATAGATGAGGACAAAGAACCAGGGTTTAGTCATGTCACCCTACCGTATGAATTTCTGCCTTTACCTGAAGAAGGGGATCAGGGCGTAGCCCTTAGTCGCAGTGGTACTGAGCTTTGTGCAGCAGAAGTGGTTGACATCAAATCCATGAAAGCCTATGACCACACCCATTTACTCACCATAAAAGTGCCTAGGGATATGGGTATGCAAGCCAGATTTTTTAAGCAAATGAAGGAGGTCACTGTCTAATGGGAAAAATCAATGACCGTTCAAGAGATATTGGTGTTTTTATGGAACAGCCCGATGATGCCATGGTGATTTGCCGCTGTGAGGAAGTGACAAAAGGAGAAATTCGTAGAGCTGTCCATGATGGCATGTTTACACTACAAGAAGTGCGCAAATATTTGAGAACCGGTATGGGTCTGTGCCAAGGACAAACCTGTGGTAAGTTAGTGAAAAATGTGATTGCAAGAGAGCTGGATATTGCCCCAAATAGTCTGGAAACAGCGGTAGGCAGAGCTCCAATGAGACCGATTAAAATGCAAGTTTTAGCTAATGACAAGAAAGGGGTGTGATCGGATGAAGGACGCAAATGTGATTATTATTGGTAGTGGTGTCATCGGAAATGCGACAGCTTACAACCTTTCAAAAAAAGGCTATTCGGTTATTGTCCTTGAAAAAGGGGATCATATTGGCAATGGGGGATCTACAAGAAATGGCGGCGGCGTTAGGCAATCGGGCAGACATCCAGCAGAACTTCCCCTAGCTATGTATGGTGTAAAACACTTGTGGCCAAAGGTATCTAAGGATTTGGGTGTAGAAGTCGAGTATTACCAAGAAGGGAATTTGCGTTTAGGTAAAACAGAGCGTGATTTAAAAATCCTTCAAGGTTTAACCAAGCGTGCTCAGGCACAAGGTCTTGAGGTTCAGATGATTACCCCTAAGGAAGCAAGAGCCATCAACCCGTATCTTTCAGACGAGATTGGGGGCGCTAGTTGGTGTCCAACGGATGGCCATGCCAACCCATTGTTGGTCACACTAGCCTATTATAAAAAAGCAAGGGCCTTAGGGGCTCGGTTTATTACAGGAGAAGCCGTTAAAGAGATTAGAAAAGTAAAAGGCGAAGCCAATAAAGTCATCACAGAAAATAATACAACCTATACAGCAAATAAAATTATTTTAGCGGCAGGCTATGCCAGTCGTAAACTGGCTCAAACCATTGGTGTGGACATTCCCATGAACCCCGTGCTGCTGGAAGTCCTTGTGACAGAGGAACAACCAGAAATGTTTTATCAAATGTTAGGCACAGCTGAGGCCGACTTTTATGGGCATCAAAGTACCCATGGTTCCTTTGTATTTGGTGGTACCTCAGGTCTAGATGCCTATGCCATTGAAGATGAGAAGCAGCCAACAGTTAGTACAACAGCATCCTGTATCTGCAGAGGGATTATGAAATACTTTCCCAATTTAGGGGAACTAAAAATCATTCGCACATGGAGTGGGTATATTGATGATTGTGCCGATCACATCCCGGTGATCAGTCATGTGGAAGAAGCACCAGGATTAATCTTAGCATGTGGTTTTTCTGGTCATGGGTTTGGCATTGCCCCAACTGTCGGCATGCTACTTTCTGAAATGGCTATGGACCTAGAACCAACCTTAAATATGGATGCATTTCGTTATGATCGATTTAAAACAAAACTATAATGGAGGATAAAGAAATGGATAAAAAAATTGGATTACCTAGTGTCATTGCAACAGGCATCGGTTTGATTGTAGCAACCAGTTGTTTGATTATGTTATCTCAAGGCGTTGGCTTTGCAGGTAAAGGGTTTATCATTGCCATGGCAGTGGCATGTTTTTTGAATATTTTAGTAGCGTTTTCATTTGCAGAGCTTAATGGCATGATGCCGATTACGGGTGGCTTAGGCCAGTATACCTTGGCGGCTATAGGTCCCTTCCCATCTATGATTGCTGTGCTTGGGGGGTATTTTATCTGTAATATTTTTGCTGGTAGTTCTGAAGCGGCGGTAATTGGTATTATAGTTAATTCAGCCTTTTTACCAGGGGTTTCTCCGACACTCATTAGCTTAATCATTATAGCGGCCCTTTTTATGGTAAATTATTTTGGTATCAAATCTTTTGCAAGGACCCAGCTTGTGGTCACGATTTTTATGATTGGTTCATTACTCATTTTAGCCTTAACAGGTGCGTTTACTGTTGGTGGTGGGGAAGTGGTTCAACAAATCGATACCACCTTTAACCCTATGGGACTTTCCATCATATCCATGTCAGCCTTAGCCTTTTGGTTATTTATCGGTATTGAATTTGTAACACCCTTAACAAAAGACTTGAAAAATGCGAAACGGGATATTCCACTGGGTATGATTATTGGTTTGTTGATGCTTTTAATTATCCAATCCATTATGGTATTTGCGATATCCAACTATGTGCCTTATGAAGTGTTACAAACTTCCAATCAACCCCATATGGATTTTGCTACCAATCTTTTAGGACCAACAGGTAGTCTGTGGATGTCTGTCATTAGTATTGGTGCTGTCATTAGTACACTAAACACGGTATTTGCAGGTGTATCTCGGATGCTTCATGGTCTATCAAAAGGCGGGATGTTTCCAAAAGTATTTTCTGAAACCAACAAATATGGTGTGCCACACTTAAGTCTATCGCTTATTGTGGGGATGATTGCCATTACCGTTTCAACAGGTATTACCACTGCCCAAGACTTAACACGCTTCATTCTAGCAGGGGCTATGTTCTGGATGTTCTCTTACATCATCGCCCATATCAATGTGTTAGTCCTTCGATTCAAAAGACCCGATATTAAAAGAAGCTTTGCTGTAAGGTTGTTTGGTTTGCCACAAATCATTGGTATTTTGGGGATGCTTTATATGATGTTTAATATTATTGATATCCCAGAGTTAAGAACTGAAATCTACACTATGGCGACCATCTTTGGTGCTGGCCTAATACTATTTAGCTTTATCTGGGTAAAATTTGTTATGAAAAAAGGGCTTTTTGAAACTATTTCCGTTGAAGCGGTTATTCGAGAAGACGGCGAAATAGATGCCCAGTTAGAAGCTGCTATAGAGGTGCAAGCACAAGTAGTAAAGTCCATTTAATGAGGGTACATGCTAATCAACAGATACTAGTTAATTTTAATATGATAAAAACCACACTAAAGGTTTAATCCCTTGGTGTGGTCTTTTCTTTGGCTCTCGCTTGAAGAGAGTCGGTCAAAAAATTACTTGTTTTTGTAAATCCCTAAGTTGAACTCCCTTTGATGGGTTCTTTTTTTTTATCTTGACATTGAGTCCTTAAGCCTATATAATTCTATACAAGATAAAACATATATAACATATATATATTATATGTTATATAGAAAAGGAGATACATCACATGAGAAGAATAAGAATCAAGAACAGTCACAAGCAAACAACCAAGATAGAATCAAAGAAAGATAGAGGTATCTTATGAAAAAGTTAAGAAGTGTATTGAGTCTCATTCTAGTAGCATCCATGGTTTTAGCCTTGTTATCAAGCTGTACAGCAAAGGCAGATAAAGATCAAGACAGCCCGATCAAAATAGCCGTGGCATTTCCTATGACCGGTGATCAAGCAGAATATGGCCAAAGTTTTCTACTCGCAGCTCAGATCAAAGTTGATGAATGGAACGCAAAGGGCGGCGTCTTAGGTAGAGAGATAGAATTGCTTTCCTATGATGATAAGAATTCCAGTGAAGAAGCAGCAACCATAGCACAAAAAATAGTAAGCACACCGGAGATTGTTGGCGTACTTGGGCATTTCTCATCCGGTGTAAGCATGGTTGCAGCCCCAATTTATGAAGAAAATCAAGTTATAGAAATATCCAATACCGCATCTCACCCAGATTATTCATCTATCGGTGACTATATATTTAGAAACAACGCCGTCATCAGCAATGAGTTTGAAGTTATTGAATCCTTGCTAACAGAAGATCTAAAACTATCAAAAGTTGGTATTGTAGCCATTAAGACGGACTGGGGAACAACAGCCGGTACAATAGCTGCGGATATGATAGGCAACAATGAAGCACTGACTTTGGTTGGACATGAAGAAGTGGTGGAAGGATCCGATGATTATAGCCTTGTCATAGCAAAGCTTAAAGATGCCGGTGCAGAAGCGGTTATCAGTGTCGGTATGTACGCCTTATTAGCCCCATTAGCAAGACAATACAAAGCGGCAGATCCGGATATACAAATACTTGGATTATCTAATGCCTATGCACAGCAGCTCATCGAACTGGGTGGGGAAGCAACAGAAGGTATTATATTCCCGGTAAGTTTTTACAGTGATTCGGAAGATCCGGCAATAAAAAGATTCGTAGATGCTTATGTGGACAGTTTTGGTAGTGAACCTTCAGCCTTAGCGGCACAAGCTTATGACTCAATAGGTATTCTTTTAGAGGCCATCAAAGTGAGTGGTAACTTAGATCGACCATCTCTAAGAGCTACATTAAACAACATTACTTATCCGGGTATAACGGGAGAAACTAAGTTTGATGAAAAAGGTGATGCAACTAAGAATTATACAAAGCTAATCGTAAGAGACGGTAACTTTGTACCTTATGAAGATTAACCACGGTTTTGAAAGGAGGTCATAGGGATGATGCTACAACAGTTGCTTAACGGTATGGCTCTTGGTATGGCCTATGCTTTGATTGCAGTAGGCTACACCTTGGTATTTGGTATTCTAAGGTTAGTGAATTTTTCTCATGGCGCTGTTTATGCATTTGGAGCCCATATGGTTATTTTCTTTATTGGTATGAACTTTGGGCTATTACCGGCTGTGGCTTTCGGTATACTCTTATCCGGCCTACTAGGGGTTCTCATTGACAAGATCGCCCTTCATCCTCTAAGAAAGAAAAAGTCACCGAATATTTCAGCACTCATAACCACCATAGGTGTTTCATATATTATTCAGAATCTCTTGGTAGTTGGCTTTGGAAGCGGACGTAAGTCCTTTCCAAAGCTTATTGAATCTAGAAGTATCATGATAGGAGAAGCTCAAATCACCAACATACAGATCTTGATGCTGGTCGTATCTGTAGTGCTTTTTATATCCCTAACCGTCCTAGTCAAGTATACAAAAATTGGATTGGCCATGCGGGCTGTAGAACAACATGAAACCAATGCCGCTTTAATGGGGATACCCACAAGTTTTATCATTTCATTTACATTTTTCTTAGGTGGGCTCACGGCTGCTATAGCCAGTGTCTTAATCGGAAGTCATTATGAAATTGTGTATCCAACCATGGGCATGATGATTGGGTTAAAAGCTTTCTCAGCAGCGGTACTAGGTGGTATTGGTGTTTTTTACGGATCGATTGTAGGTGGTTTATTGATAGGGCTGACGGAAGCACTTGCAGCAACTTGGTTTGGGGCAGAGTATAGAGACTCTGTAGCATTTATCGTTTTAATCTTGGTCTTGATACTAAGGCCTATGGGATTATTTGGTAAGAAAGGCTTAAATAAGGTGTAAACATGTCTGAAAAATTTGCAGTAGACAAAGTATTAATAGCATCTATGATTTTATTACTATTAGGGTTGCCTCTACTTGGCTTTTCCCAGTATGTTATGCGTATTGTTATACTCATGGGCATCTATACCATTTTAGCCCTTGGCCTGAACATATTGGTGGGATATACAGGCTTGGTATCTCTTGGTCATGCCGGATTTTTTGCTATAGGCGCTTATGGAACAGCCTACTTTATGATACAACATTCTGTTAGTTTCCTTGTGGCAGTTATTATCGGAAGCATATTGTCCGGTGTCATGGGGTTGATCCTAGGGCTTCCAACCATTCGTTTATCAGGTAGCTATTTGTCCATCGTGACTTTAGGTTTTGCCATGATTGTACAAGTGGTCATCATGAATTGGGACTCGGTTACAAATGGAACCCTAGGCATGAGTCAAATACCAAAACCGAGCATCTTAGGTTACGTCTTGAACTTGGCCAACCATGGTATTTACTATTTGATGTTATTTATTTTAGGGCTAGTTACTTTAGGCTGTTATACCATCATCAATTCCAAGATCGGTCGAACATTAAGAGCGATTAAGTCAGATGAGCTGGCAACAACCATGATGGGTATTCATATTGACAGGTATAAGATCTTGGCATTTGTTTTATCAGCAAGTATTACCGGTTTGGCAGGCGGTTTTTACGCAACCTTATCTTCTTATATCGATCATAATTCCTTTGGTTTTGATTTATCCATTCTAATCTTATGTATGGTGATTCTAGGTGGCATGGGAACCATTAGGGGCATGTATTTGGGCGCGGCGCTTCTAATAATTTTCCCTGAGATTGCAAGACCCTTAATGTCATGGCGTTTTGTCGTATATGGCTTTGTACTTATAATTATGATGCATTTTAGACCTCAGGGTATTTTGGGTTGGAGATCTAGGAAACAATATCCTATACCAAGTGAAATAAAAAAGCCTTATCGGATGGTTGAAGTGGAGGAATAGAGGATGAACTTGTTAAGAGCAGAAAATATAAGTCTAAGTTTTGGCGGTTTAACAGCAGTCAATGATTTTAACTTTTATATAAATGAGGGCCAAGTGGTGAGTATCATCGGTCCAAACGGTGCAGGAAAAACAACCTTGTTTAACATTCTAACCGGTATATATAAGGTAGACCAGGGCAGGATCTATATGAATGAGGAAGCCATTGACGGTTTACATGCCAGAAGAATTGTCTCAAAAGGCATAGCAAGAACTTTTCAAAATATCCGGCTTTTTTCAGATATGCGAGTCATTGAAAATGTTTTGGTCGGAGCCCATATCAACACGAATTACAGTTTTTTTGACGGACTCTTTAGAACCAAACGCTTTTATGAAGTTGAGAACAAAAAGAAGCAAGAAGGCGCCAAGCTCCTTACTGCCTTAGGCTTAGAGGAACGTCTGTCAGATTATGCAGATCATCTATCCTACGGAGAACAACGTAAGTTGGAAATAGCACGGGCGATGGCGACAGGTGCCAAGCTACTTTTACTAGATGAGCCGGCAGCAGGTATGAACCATCAAGAGTCGGAAGATCTGAGATTTTTTATATCCAATCTAAAAAAGCTTGGCTATACCATTTTGCTGATAGAACATGATATGCGCGTGGTCATGAACGTCTCTGACTATATCTATGTCATGGATTATGGCAAAAAGATAGCAGAAGGCAGACCCCATGAGATACAGAGCAATGAAGCCGTCGCCATGGCTTATCTCGGTGATAGTGAGGTGCATTTATGATTTTAGAAGTCAAAGACCTATACACCAGTTACGGTCATATCCATGCTCTAAGAGGTGTTGATTTGGTCATGAATGAAGGAGAGATCATTAGTTTGATTGGTGCCAATGGTGCAGGAAAAAGTACACTACTCGGATCCATCGCAGGCATCCATCCGGGAAGAAAGGGTGACATTTTTTTTAAAGGAGAGAAGATCACCAAGAACCGTCCCCATCAACTCGTAAAAAAAGGTATCAGTATGGTTGTGGAAGGGCGAGGCATCTTTCCAAGACTAAGCGTTGAAGAGAACATAAGAATAGGTGCCTACATCATAAACAATCGTCAAGTGGTAAACAATACAATGCATAAAATATACGACTTATTTCCAAGACTATCGGAAAGAAAACATCAACAAGCAGGCACCTTATCCGGTGGGGAGCAACAGATGTTGGCGATTGGCAGAGCCCTTATGAGTCAACCCAAGCTACTACTACTGGACGAGCCCTCTTTAGGTTTGGCACCTAAGTTGGTCAAGACAATCTTCGAAATGATTCAGACCATAAATAAAGAAGGTATAAGTATATTATTAATTGAACAAAATGCCAACGTAGCTTTAAGCATTTCAGATCGAACCTATGTACTTGAAAACGGTGAGATTACCTTAAGTGGCGCTTCAAAGGACTTACGTCATCATGAAGGTGTTAAAAAAGCTTATCTAGGAGAAGTCTTAGACAATACATCACAAGAAGTCATTCAATCCTTTCAGGCCTCTAGCCTGTAAACAAACAATTTTAGGAGGAAAAACATGATAAGTAATAATAAAAAAGATCAAGGCGAACACATAGAAGGGCTACGATCAGCGATTGAACACAGAGCAACATGGTTTGCCCTTATGGTGGACGAAGCAAAAAAAATGGGATTAGATACTGAGTTTGCAAGAAATGCCGTATTCAGATGTGGCTCATTTCATGGCAACCACAAATTACCGGATACGGATGACCTGAAGGTGTTTGCAGATGCTTTCTTAACAAACGATGTCAAAAAAATATTTGAAATGGAAACAGAGGTGACCGAGGATCACTTAGAGGTCACCTTCCATTACTGTCCGTTGGTAGAAGCCTGGAAAAAATTGGGCATCTCGGAAGAAGACATTGATATATATTGTGACATAGCCATGGAAGGTGACCGAGGTATTATAAGTACCTATGATCAATTTGAATTTGAGTTAGGCGATACCATAGCTAAGGGATGTGACGCTTGTAAATTACACGTTCGAAAAAAGTAAGACTTCTATGATTGCCCGGATTAAATTTTGACAAGCGCTTTTGATTGGGCTATATTATAATCATACTAAGTCTATATGTATAGGAGGTTATTTTGAAGATTTCAGCAAAAGGACGGTACGCTATTGTCGCCATGATTGAGATGGCAATCCATTATAAAGACCAACAAACCCTATCACTTGTCACCCTATCAGAGCGCCTTGATATTTCTAAGATCTATCTGGAGCAGGTTTTTACATTACTAAAAAAACAGGCCTTAGTCAACGCCATAAAAGGTTCCCATGGTGGGTACTATTTATCCAAGAAACCGAAAGAGATAACCCTACTAGAAATCATGAAAGCGACAGAAGCAGGTCTCTTTGAAGGTCCTAAGGAAACGGCATCCTTTAATGGGCCTGAGACAGAAGTGGTACTCATGCATCAAGTCTATGAACCTTTAGATGAAGCCATAGAGAAGTGCTTGAAGGGAAAGAACTTAGAAGATCTAAAAATCGAAGTTGAAAGCTTACGGAGTAAAAATACAAATATGTATTATATTTAGCCAAGTAAAGGAGTTGCTACATTGAACAAAAAAGCATTCAACACACAATGTATTCATGGTGATGAGAGAAAACATGATACAACAGGGGCAGTCAGTGTGCCCATATACCAGTCGGCTACATTTGCCCATCCCAGTGTTGGAGAAAGTACCGGGTTTGACTATTCAAGATTACAGAATCCGACAAGAGAGCATTTGGAAAACACTGTAGCTCAGTTGGAAGCCGGTCATAAAGCACTGGCTTTTTCTACAGGCATGGCCGCAGTCACGACCCTTATGACACTTTTTGAACATGGGGACCATATTATTGCTTCGGATGACTTATATGGGGGTTCTCATAGACTGTTTCATCATATCAGTATGAAATACGGCATACGATTTAGTTTTTCATCTATGAGGGATCCAAAGGAAGTCGAAGCACTTATTGAAAAGACTACAAAAGGCATATTTATTGAGAGTCCTACGAATCCCATGATGCAAGTCACAGACCTTAGGCAGATGGCGCTACTTGGCAAAAGCCATAGTCTACTGGTCATGGTAGACAATACTTTTCTAACACCCTACTACCAGAGGCCTTTGGAGCTTGGAGCGGATGTGGTTATACATAGCGGCACCAAGTATCTTGGCGGTCACAATGATACACTAGCAGGTTTGCTGGTGGTTAAGGACGAAGCCCTTCACGAAAAGTTAAGCTTTTATGCCAAAACCATAGGGGCCTGTTTATCCCCATTTGACAGTTGGCTCATTATCAGAGGCATAAAAACCTTGCCAGTAAGAATGGATTATCAACAAAAGTCAGCTATTGTAATCGCCAATTGGCTAAGAGACCAGACGCAGATTAAGCAAGTCTATTACATTGGTCTTAAAGACCATCCGGGATATGCCATATCAAAAAGCCAAGCCAGTGGATTTGGTGGAATGATCTCCTTTGAAGTCGCATCTGAAAGCCTGGCAAGGCAAATACTGGAAAAAGTTCAAGTTATCCAGTATGCAGAAAGCCTTGGCGGTGTGGAGACCTTGATTACATACCCCATGTTGCAAACCCATGGTGATATTCCAAAGCCTGAGAGAGAAGCCAAAGGTATCAATGAAAGGCTATTAAGGTTATCAGTCGGCCTAGAATCGATCGAGGATTTGTTGGAGGATTTAGAACAAGCAATGGAGGTTAAATCAAGTGATATATAACTTTGATGAGATTATAGACAGAAGTAACACAGATTCCTTGAAGTATGATTTTGCAAAAAAAAGAGGCATGCCTGAAGATTTGCTACCGATGTGGGTTGCAGACATGGACTTTAGAACACCTGGGCCGATTATAGAGGCTTTACAAAGTACGGTCAGCCACGGTATTTTTGGGTATTCAGAGAGTCGAGAAGACTATTATAAAGTATTGGAAAAATGGTTTCTAACACAGTTTAATTGGCAGATCCAATCCAAATGGCTGGTTAAGACACCCGGCGTGGTTTATGCAATCAGTCAAGCCATCCGCGCCTTTACAGAAGAAGGTGATGGCGTCCTGATTCAAGAACCGGTCTACTATCCCTTTCGTCAGACCATCGCTATGAATAAACGTAAGGTTGTGGTGAATCAATTGGTCTACAACCGTGGAAAGTATGAGATTGATTTTGAAGATTTTGAAGTAAGCATTCAAAGAGAAAGCGTCAAGCTTTTTATACTATGTAGCCCACATAACCCTGTCGGACGTATATGGACCAAAGAAGAACTTATAAGAATGGGAGACATCTGTCTAGAACATGGTGTCATCATCATTGCCGATGAGATTCACAGTGATTTTAGCTTTGAGAATATAACCCATCATGTCTTTGCAGATCTAAAGTCTGAATATCTGGAACAGACCATTACTTGCACAGCACCTTCTAAAACCTTTAATCTGGCAGGTTTACAGATTTCTAATATTCTCATAGCCAATCAGACATACAAAAAACGTTTCAAAGAAGAAATGGCAAAAGGCGGCTATTCTCAACTCAATATTATGGGCATTGTAGCTTGTAGGGCAGCCTATCAACATGGTCAGGAATGGTTGCATCAGCTAAGAGCCTATTTAAAGGATAATCTTAAGTATGTAAGAAGTTTTATAAATACCCAATTAGAAGGGGTGAGGTTGGTTGAACCGGAGGGCACCTATTTGCTTTGGCTGGATTTTTCCGAATATCTTCATAAATACAACCTATCCGATCAAGAGTTAAATCAGCTTATTGTTCATGAAGGGAAGCTTTGGCTAGATGACGGCAATATGTTCGGTCAAGGTGGCCATGGCTTCCAGAGAATAAACATGGCATGTCCAAGAGCCTTATTAATAAAAGGTATGGAACAACTGGCGACGGCCTTAGCCATGCGTACTAAAACAACAAAAAACTAACAGGGCATAAGACTGTTAGTTTTTTTTAAACACTATAATCAGGGGGATGTATACTATTTTTTATTTGTAGAATTTTGTTCTTTCCGGATTTCTTTGCTTTATATAGAGCCACATCCACATCCTTTAGATGTTCATCAAGGGAATCATGTTCAAAAACACCATAACCACCACTTAATGTGGCACCGGTTTTTTTGACCACATCCAGAAGATTAAACTGATGAATAAAATGATTAAGCTTCTGGGTCACGGTTTCTAAGTCGAGATGGAGCATGATGATGAACTCGTCCCCACCATAACGGGCAATATGACCGTCTTCTTTAAAATGTGTTTTCAGTAATTCACCTACTTCACGAAGAAGCCTGTCACCCGTTTGATGACCATAGAAATCGTTTACATTTTTGAAGTCATCTAAGTCTACCATTAAAGAGATAAAATGCTGGTCAGTTTCAATAGAATGGCGATACTTTTCAAAAATATAGGCTCTGTTGTTGACTTGGGTTAACTCGTCTTGATAAGCCATATTCTCAAGCTTGGCATTTAAAATATTAAGTAGCGTATTTTTCTCATAGAAGGTGATGGAAAACTGACGAAGCATAAGAAACACAACCCATAAGCTCATAGGTATTTGAATGATGCGATCATAGAAAGCCAGTTCAGGTGTGTGGACAGGAAGAAAGTCAGGATATAAGTATTCAATAGTAATAAACCCACACATCATAGTAACTAAGAGTGAGATGAAGAACAGCCTTTGCCAGCCACTAAATAAAAAGCTCACAGCAACGGAACACAAAAAGACGTAAGCAATCACATTATTACTATAAGCACCTGAGTTATACCAACCAAGGGGTACTATAAAAAGGATAATAAATAAAATACAAGGAAAACGTAACCATAAAGCGTGATTCTTGTATTTATTTACCAACCCTGTGACAAAAAGCATCACGAACCATTTATAGTTGGCTTCAAAAGGGTACTGAATCAACAGGTTCAAGATGATATTGGTCACTGAAACAATCATGATAATAACAAGAATTTGGTTAAAGAGTTGATCTTGTATCGAGTGTTCTGTAGACTTGAAGTTCAGCAAGTCTCTAATATTCATAGTTTTACCTCAACGTATAAAATGGGGTTAAAGTGTCAATACGATAACATTGGTTCTTCACATACACATAAAATAATATTACTATTTTGCAATACATTTGTCAATGTGACCCAAAAGGGATCAGCTTTGATTTTTACAAAAGTCTGTTATAATAATTAGGTAAACATAACCTAATTAAGATGGGAGCATACGATGAAATATGATTGGATCTTAATGGATATTGATGATACATTAATTGACTTTGAAGGAAGTGAACACGCAGCTTTAATGCAAGCTATGAAAAGGAATAACATTCACTTTACAGAACAGTATTTTGAAGTCTATAAACTCATTAATAGAGAACTTTGGCAGCTTTTTGAAAAAGGAATCTATAAAAAAAATGAAATCCTAATACTTCGCTTCGACTTACTTTTTGCACAGTTAGGTATACATGGTGATGCAGCCCAAGTAAACCACGATTATCTGATTGCCATGGGAGACCATGTAAGCTTAGAGCCGGGAGCAGAAGCCTTATTAAAAAAATTAGAAGGCAGGGCGAGATTAGCCATCGTCACCAACGGCACCAAGTTGGCCCAAGACATTAAGCTTGAGCGCTGCGGTCTAAAAAAATACTTTGAAGCCATCTTTATCTCGGATGTTGTTGGTGCTCACAAACCAAACGAAGCTTTTTTCGAGGCAGTAGAGAATCAAATAGGACCTTTTGACAAAGACCGTACCATAATTCTCGGTGATGGACTCTATTCAGATATTTTAGGTGGACTGCGCTATGGTATATGGACCTGCTGGTATAACAAAAACAATATAGAAAAGCCAAGTGACATTCAACCGGATTATATTATACATAATCTTCATGAGTTCCTAACCATCGTCCTCAACGTTACTTAATAAAGAAACGACGGACCAATTCGATGAGGCTATCTTTGATAATAACATAAGAAGAGATCCATTAAAACTTTAACTTTCACATACCATATATAGTTACGAATGTATCAAGGTAATCTATATATATGGTATATGAATATAGTGAAACTTAGTTTTGACCCTTTAAGCAAGGTATAATAATATGAACGATAAATAATTATCAAGAACAAGAAAGAATAAGGTAATTATATGAACATAGCTGCATACATCAAGACCTCTATGGTTGACTTTGATGGTCATCTGTCCGCAACGGTCTTTACAAAAGGCTGCAACATGATTTGTGACTATTGTCATAACAGAGATCTAAAGAACCAACCTTCCTTAATAGATGAAGAGGAAGTTCTAGAACATCTAGATAAAAGGAAAGGCATACTAACAGGTGTGACCCTATCCGGTGGAGAACCTACTCTACAAGAAGATTTAATAGATTTTGTCACCAAGGTTAAGAACTTAGGCTATGCGACTAAGTTAGACACCAACGGATCTAACCCAGAGATGCTAAAAACCTTACACAGTTTAGGGTTGATTGATTATGTGGCAATGGATCTAAAAACGGCGCCGTCCAACTACAGGACACTTACCGGTATGGATTTTGAACAAGTTAGAGAAAGTTATGATTTTGTAAGAAAGCTACAGCACTACGAGTTTCGCACGACCATGTACCCCGAAGTGAGCTTTGAGGATGTAGGGATGCTTCTTGAGATGGTAGACAGAGGTCATTATGTATTACAGCAATACAGGCCGAATCATAGCCAGGCTCTAAAGCCTTACGAGGATCAAGAACTCTTAGCTTTTGCCAAAGTGAATGGTATTTCTATTAGAAATATATAAAAAAAGATAAAATAGGCCCATAGACCCATATTTAACTTGACAATATGGTTATAAAGGACTATCATATAAAATAAAGGGTAGTGATTTGGTCTGTGTCAAAACAGAACTAAAGAAGACTATTTAGGTAATCAGGAATGAAATGGCTCAATGAATATTTTATATGCCTCATGGACAAAGACGAAAAAAAAGCCTTTGATCTAGAAGTGTTAAAACTGAATATACATCGAACCCGCATCTTATCCACGCTCATCATTCTTTTAGAGGGTCTTTTTTTGCTGATTTCATTTGTACCGGTCTTACCTATAAACTATGGAGACTATCTCTATATATATAGAAGTTTCTATATTTTTTTATTGGTCTATGTTAGCATCTTTCTCTTTTGTATCACCCATACGAAGATTAGAAAAAAACTCACCTATTCCTTTATGGAAAACTGGTTGGTCATCTCCGGCTTTCTGCTCTTAATGTGGTCCATGGGTATAACTTTAATAGATCAGATGCGTGGTGTGCACAACTTCACCTATTTTTTCATGCTCATGGCTTTTGCCTCTGCAACGGTTATTTCTCCAAGCAAGAGTTTTTTTATCTATTTTGGTAACCATGCCTTATATCTGATACTCCATCCGGTGCTTGGTCTATCAGGAGATCAGCTTGTGAGCAACATCTTTAATGCCTCTACAGTGGTCATAACCTCTTGGATTATTAGTGTTATCTTCTATAAGTACCACCATAGAGACTTTGTAAAGCAACAGAAGATTATTGAACAGCAAAAAGCCTTAGAGCGTTTATCCTCAAGAGACCCACTCACCAACCTATACAATCGAAGGAATCTAGATCATAAGCTTTTAGAGCATTATCAGAAGGCCGTTGAAGCTAAGACGCCTTTAACAGTACTCATGGTGGATATAGACTATTATAAAGGCTATAATGATAGTTACGGACATGTAAAGGGCGATAAGGTTATTCAGATTGTCGCTCAGCATATCAAAAGAATCGTTAGAGAACATGGCGGTTATGCTTGTAGGTATGGCGGCGATGAGATCTGTATGATCTTTAGTCAATTAAGTGAGGATCAATTAGAAGAAGTGAGAGAAAGTTTACATGAGGCCTTAAGAAACGAAGCAATAGAAAACAAAGCTTCAAGGGTGTCTGAGTATGTCACCATCAGCATAGGTGCTTATGCCAAGGTGCCAAAGAAGCATAGGGATCCAATGGAATTTATTGCAAAGGCGGATGAAGACCTCTATGATGAAAAAGAAAGTCGTATTCAGATAAAAGTCTGATTTTAACCTTTGACCCTTTAATCTCAAGATATACGTTTTTACTGGATTACATACCTCTTATAAGATTTATTCCACTGAAAGCATTCTTTCATTAGAAAATGGAAAGAAAGCTTTCTTTTTTTTAAAAGCATTTTAATATTTTATTAATGGATTAATCCGGCTTCAAGTGGTAGAATGATTAAAAATGAACGGAGGTTTATTATTGTGCAAATATTAAAAGACGACCAGCGGACTAAGATTCATCAAGCCGCCATCGATGCTTTTATTAGAGATGGTTATCAGAAAGCCTCTATGCGTGGCATAGCTGAATCGGCCGGCATGTCCGTAGGTAATTTATATCGTTATTTCAAGAACAAGGAAGACCTATTTGCCCATCTGGTCAAGCCTCTAATTGAAGTTTTTCTAGCTTGCGAAGATCAACCCTTTAAGCCTCAACTGTTAGAAGTTAACATTCTTGAGAATTCAGCCATCATGGATATGATCATGAACGCCAGAATCGAATATAGACAAGAATTGTTTATTCTACTTCTTAGAGCAGAGGGTTCTCCATACGAAGGTGCAAAAGATCGATTAAAAAGTCACATAGAGGAACAATCAAGGATTTTACTAGAGGAATTATCCATTGGCGAGACTGAGATTATTAAGAGTAGACTTTTAATGACAGCCGTATCCACCGCCATGGTAGAATCTTTTTGCATTATATTGGAAGAAGCTAAAGATGACAAAGAATTTATTTACAATTTACTGGAACTAACAGAGTTCGGCCTTAAGCCGGCACTTAGGAATCTAATCGCCATTAAGAACAAGGAGACCAATTTTAGGAGGATCAACGATGAAGAAGTTCGTGAGTTTTGCAATCATTTTAATCATCATACTCGCAGTCATTGCACCTAGGGTGCTAAGTATCATTAATAAGGAAAGCGCAGAAGGAGAGCCGACGACTGAAGTCGCAGTCTCAGGTCAACAGGTTATGCGAGGCGACTTAAGCAATTATGTTGAGCTCATTGGATCAACCAGAGCCAAGAACGCTGTCAACATTATGCCAGCCATACCTGCCAAGGTAGAAAAAGTATCGGTGGTAGTTGGCGACTTTGTAGAGGAAGGGGAACTGCTTTTCACCTTAGAGGAAAGTTCTATAAGAGATCAAGTGAAGCAAGCAGAGATTGCCGTATCCATGGCACAGGTCGGTGTGAAAAATGCACAAGCAGCTATCAATCAAGCACAGATAGGCTATGAACTTAGTCAAAGCAACTACAGCATGCAATATGACAGCTATGCGTTTGGGGCTTCTAATCTGGAAAAATATGAAACCCTATTTGAAGAAGGGGTCATATCAGAATCAGAGCTAGAACAAGCCAGACTTCAATCTCAACCGGAGACCTTATCCGTTCTTGAGAAACAATTAGAACAATCCAAATCAACAATCAATCAGGCGCAGATTGGCGTAGAAAGTGCCAATGCTAGTCTAAGACAAGCCCAGGAAGGTCTAAGACAAGCCAGAGAGATGCTAAAAGATATGACCATGACAGCGCCGATTAGTGGCTATATCACCAGATCTAATATTAGTGATAATAACTATGCTTCCAATACCCAACCGGCCATTGTTATTGAAGACATCAACGAGATTATTGTGGATGCCAGTGTAACAGAGAGCCTCATCAACCAACTCAGCATAGGTGCAACAGTAGATGTCAAGCTAGATGCCTTAAGCGATCAAATCTTTAAAGGAACCATTGACACCATTAGCACCTCAGCGGATCAAAGAACATTGCTTTATCCATTGACCATTAGATTAGAGAACGCAGACCAAAAGATTAAGCCGGGTATGTTTGCAACGGTGATTATACTAACAGAAGAGAAAGCAGATACTTTATACGTACCTTCTGAAGCTGTACTCTTAAGGGACAATCTTTACTATGTCTATGTAGAGCGAGAAGGTGGTACAGCCTTGCGTCTTGAAGTGAAAATCGGCATTGATACCGGCCACCATACAGAGATCTTAGATGGAGTTGTGCTAGAAGATGTGGTCATTACTAAAGGCATAGGTCTCATTGACGATAAGAGCAGAATCAAAGTAATAAGGAGTGATCAATAATGAACTTTTCATCATTTTCCGTAAAAAGACCGGTCACAACGGTCATGTTCGTATTAATCGTTGTGCTCCTTGGGTTTGTTTCTCTGACCAGAATACCCATAGACCTTTACCCAAATATAGAAGTACCCGTTGCCATCATTCAGACCAACTATCCCAATGTATCACCGGAAGAAATTGAGAATCTGGTCACCAGACCGATTGAAGAAGCCGTTGGTACCGTTTCAAATATTGACGTGATTCAGTCCATTACTTCAGAAGGCTCCTCCGTCGTTGTGGTTGTCTTCAATTTTGGTACAGACATGGACTTTGCTACCTTGGATATGCGTGAGAAGGTAGACATGGTCAAAGGCTTTTTGCCGGATGGTGCCTCCACACCTATGGTTCTACAGATTGATATCAACGCTACCGCTGTAGTCCAAGCAGCCTTATCCGGTGCAGACGTTGCAACCTTATACGAGTACGCGGATTCGACCATTAGACCGGCACTTGAACGTATTGAAGGGGTTGCCTCTGTCAGTGTTGACGGTGGTTACACCAATTATGTTTCTGTTCGTGTGGATACAGGTATGCTGAGCAATTATGGTTTAACCATTGACCAAATTGCCGGTATATTAGCAGCTGAGAACATTAACCTACCGGCTGGCTCCGTTAACAAAGGGGATAAAGAACTACTCCTTAGAACCGTTGGTGAGTTTTCATCACTAGGTGATATTAGACAAACACCCATAACATTGCCGTCTGGGGGTATGATCCGTCTATCAGATGTTGCAACGGTTAATCTAACCAATGAAGATCTAAGTTCAATTACCAAAGTAGATGGCAAGTCAGCGGTCAGCATTTCCATTCAAAAGCAATCCGGAACCAATACGGTAGCTGTTGCAGGTGAGATCAACAAGGTCTTAGATGAGATTGGCAGGAGCACAGCCTACGATTTGAAAGTGGTAGTCGATCAGTCTGACTTCATCAACCAAGCCATTGCAAGGGTTGGGTCTAACGCCTTGATTGGTGGACTCCTAGCGGTTATGGTACTCTTCATTTTTCTAAGAAGTATAAGGAGTACGATTATCATTGGCTTGTCCATGCCTATATCCATTATTGCAACAGGCATACTCTTATACTTTAACGACATTACCCTGAACATGATGACCCTTGGAGGCATCACCCTCGGCGTCGGGATGCTGGTGGATAACTCAGTAGTTGTTCTGGAGAACATCTACCGGTTTGTTCAAGAAGGCCATGATAGATTTGAAGCCGCCATCATGGGGGCAAAAGAAGTGGCCATGGCCGTTACCGCCTCAACCTTAACCACAGTAGCTGTGTTTTTACCTATGGTCTTTGTAGAAGGCATTACTTCCATCATGTTTAGAGAGTTTGCTTTAACAGTCACCTTTTCCCTCTTATCCTCCTTGGTGGTATCCCTAACCTTGATTCCCATGTTATCCTCCAAGCTTCTGATTGTAGATGAGTTTCAGGGCAAGCACCATGAGAACAAGTTTAAGTTAATCGCATGGTTATTAGATCATGTAGATAATCTATATAAAAGCCTTGATAATAGTTATAGAAAAGCCCTTGACTGGAGCTTAAAGCATAGAAAAACAGTTGTCTTCACAGCCATCACCATTATGATATTAAGTATAGCTTCGGTTACTTTTGTAGGTATGGAATTCATGCCGGAATCCGATGAAGGTGCCTTTAGCATTTCCGTAACTCTGGAAGATGGTGCTAAAACAGAAGAAACCAGTGCCGCCATGGATGACATAGTAAACCGTATCATTGAGTTGGAGAGCATCGATTATATCTTTAGCTCTACTTCCGGTGGGAACTTTGTCATAGCCGGTCAGAACCAAGGTACCATAACCGGCGCCCTCGTACCACTAGGTCAAAGAGAGGACAGTGTCTTTGACGTCGTGGTTCAAGTAGAAGCATTAATCAAAGACATACCTGGTGTCAAGACCAGTGTAGCAGCGGTGAGCCAGTCCGGCATGATGACAGGTGGCGGATCCGCCATAGCCATCAGCATCAAAGGCAAAGAGTTGGATGTCCTTGAAGAGATTGCAGGCGACATGGTGGAAATCGGACAGACCATTGAAGGAACAAGGAATGTCAGCTCCTCACTAGAGTCGGCCAGCCCTCAAGTGGAGATTGCCCTCAAACGCAACAACGCTTCTCGATTCGGCTTAACCACCGCACAAGTATCAAGTCAAGTCAAGACCATGCTAGACGGTCGTGTAGCCACCAGATATAAGCTAGAAGGTAATGAAGTGGACGTGGTTATAGAAGGTGACACCAGATACAAAGACAGCATTGAGAGCTTGAAACAAATGGAGATCCACTCGCCTATGGGAAGCTCTGTACCACTTGATGCCATTGCCACCATCACCATAGATACAGGCGCTATATCTATCTTTCGAGAAGACTTAGTTAGAACTGTAACTGTCAGTGCCGGTACTTATGGGAGAGATCTTGCCGCCGTGGTCAAAGACTATGAAGCCGCTGTAGCAGAGCTTGAGATTCCAGCCGGCTATACTTTTAGCTTCGGAGGTGCCAATCAAGACATGATAGAAGCTTTTGCAGACTTAGGGCTGGCACTTGTACTGGCGGTACTCTTGGTCTACATGATTATTGCGGCTCAATTTGAATCTCTATTGACCCCGTTCATCATTATGTTTTCCATACCATTGGCTTTTGCAGGCGGACTCATTGCCCTTTTCATTACCTATAGAACCCTCAACATCACCTCCATTATCGGTTTCATTATGTTGTCTGGGATTGTGGTTAACAACGCCATCGTTCTTCTAGATTACATCGGTACCAGAAGAAAGATGGGGGAAGACCGTACAACAGCCATTCTCACTGCGGGGCCCATTCGTTTACGCCCCATATTGATGACCTCCATGACCACCATACTTGGCCTCTTGCCTTTATCACTGGGCATCGGCGAAGGGGCAGAATTACAAGCTTCCATGGGTACCGTTGTCATCGGTGGCCTCTTGCTCTCATCTTTATTGACTTTGGTATTCATACCCGTTGTCTATTCCATATTTGATGATTGGCATATGAAGTTCGTAAGTAGGAAGAAAAAAGCAGTAGAAGCATAGAAATATGTCTCCCGGACCTTCATTAGGACTTGTATATTATTACAATATGTGATATCATTAATCTAAAGGATAATGATTATCACATATTAATAATATACCCGTGAAGGTTAAGGGAGGCTTTTTTATGAATAAAAAAACAATAATTGCTGGCGTGGTGGTTCTGCTGATTCTGGTATCTGCTTATAGTTTGTGGGCAAACAACAATAGGCCACTTGTAGCCCGGACATATACAGTTTTGGAAGGTCCATATGAAGAAGTGGTTAGTGCCTTAGGTTATGTGGATTACGAAAAAGAAGTGATTGTAAGCACTCAAGTCGGTGGCATCATTCGTGAAGTGACTAAGAAAGCCGGTGACCGCGTTGAGATAGAGAACAGACTTATAAGCATTGATGACAATGACGCTAAGAATGTATACGATAATTTACAGACATCTCTTAAATTGGCCCAAGCCAGATTAGCCGATTATCAATCCGGCTATACTAACAATAGAAACAGTGTTGCTCTGCAAAGAGAAGTACTTGGTAAAGAAAGATCCAGCATAGAACTTTCCATGGCTCAACTCATGGATCAGATCAATCAGACAGAGATCTTGGTTGATGAAGGCATCAGCCCAAGACTAGAACTAGATAATTTATTAGAACAACAAGCGCAATTGGACCAATCTATAAAAACGGTTGAAGCCAGACAGAGAGCTATAGCAGATCCAAGCTATACAGCAAGTGAACTGGCAGCATCTATAGAAGCGGCCAAAGACAGCATCAGAAGACAAGAAGAAGACCTTGAGAAGTATAATATCAAAGCCCCCATATCCGGCGTCATCTTAGAGACTTATGTTAAGGAAGGTGAGTTGGTAGGTTCCGGACAGAACATCATGAAAATCGCTTCAGACAGTAGAAAATTCGTTCGGCTAGCACTGGACGAACGTTATTTGTCAAGCATCAGTGTAGACCAAGAAGCCTTGTTGGTATCGGATCAACTTAGAGCAAAAGGACGCATTCATGAAATAGCACCGGCTATTAACAGAGAGACCGGCACCGTAGACATCAAAGTGGAGATTCTGGATAACTTAGAAGCTTTTTTGCAGAACATGACGATTCGTGTTGATTTGGCTACCGTTACGTTTGAAAATGCCCTAACCATACCCGGCAATTATTTGGTTGAAAATGGCGGGTTGGGTGTATATATCCAAAATGAAGCTAAACAAGTAGAGACGGTTGATATAGAAGTGTATAACAAGAACTTGCCAACGGTCTATGTAACAAATGGCCTGAAGAAGGGTATGATGATCCTTGAGCCTGAAGGCTTAGAGGAAGGTAAGACAGTCGAACTTAAGACAGAAGGGGTGGATGGACCATGATCTTTGAATGGAAAGTGGCCATGCGCTTTCTAAAAGAAGGTAAAGGCCAATCAATTTTTATCTTACTGGGTATTAGTGTTGGTGTGGCGGTCATGGTTTTTCTCAACACCTTAATCAGTGGATTACAAGAGAATCTAATCAATCAGACCGTTGGCAACAGTTCCCATGTGTGGCTCACAGGTCAATCCGCTTTTGAGCAACAGATCAGTGGGTTGGCAGATGATAACGTCGTAGCCGGCAATACAGACCCACGACCGGTACAATTAAGCAACTGGCAGTCCATGATAGAAGTCCTTGAAGAAAGAGATGATCTAAGAGGTATTTCCCCTCTAGTAGAAGGCAATGCTTTTTATGTGAACAACAGTGTGGCAAGGCCAGTATTCATTAAGGGCTTTGACCCCCAGAAAGCGGATGAGATCTATAACATATCCACCAGAATTATAAAAGGCAGTAGTAATTATGATGGCAATAACCTTATGGTAGGTAATACTTTTGCCACAGACTATGCATTAGAGCCTGGTGATGTTATTTTCTTGAATCTGCCCTCCGGCGTCAGTCAAAGCTTTGTCATAAGTGGTATTTTTGATCTTGGGAACTCAGCGGTGAACAGCAGCTGGATGGTTATGGACTTATCAAGAGCTCAGAAGTTATTGGGTTATGGTAACGAAGTGACCAAAATAGAGATGCAAGTAAAGGAGATTTTTGATGCCGAGACCATAGATGCTTCTATTGCAAGCCGTCTAGATGGCGTGGTTGTAGATAACTGGATTGAAAGCAACAGTTCACTACTGGCAGCCCTTCAGAGTCAGAGTGCTTCCTCCATTATGATACAAGTTTTTGTTTTACTTGCAGTGACCTTAGGTATCTCTAGTGTCTTAGCTGTATCCGTTGTCCAGAAATCCAAACAACTGGGCATACTCAAAGCCATGGGGACCAAAAGCGGTCAAGCCAGTCGTATTTTTCTATTACAAGGTTCCATCCTAGGGATCATCGGTTCTCTTGCTGGCGCTGGTTTAGGTATCGGATTGGTAGAGATGTTTCTATGGGGGACATCCCTATCCACCGGGGTTCCTCTGTTTCCCCTTAGCATTCAACCTCAGAACATCCTAGTGATTGGAATTATATCCAGTTTGTCCAGTACCATAGCTGCATTTGTACCCGCCAACCGATCCAGTAAGCTTAACCCCGTGGAGGTGATTCGTAATGGCTGATACTAACATTGTATTAAAGGCAGAACAATTAACCAAAGTCTATGGGACCACCATTAAGACAGAAGTATTACATGGTCTGAACTTTGAGATTCGCAAAAACGAGTTCACCTCCATTATTGGCTACTCCGGTTCCGGTAAGTCCACCTTATTAAACATATTAGGGGCTTTAGACCAACCAACGGGAGGCGATGTATTTTTTAATGATATTTCATTTTCTAAAATGACGCAAAACGAGCTGGCAGATTTTAGGAATCAGAACCTTGGTTTTATTTTTCAATTCCATCATTTGCTACCGGAATTTTCCGCCATAGAAAACGTCTTAATCCCTACATGGATTCAGGCAGGTCGTGCCAGCAACGTCAAAGCAGCCAGAGCCAAGGAATTGTTAGAGTTGGTCGGTCTTAAGGAATTTATCAAAAGCAAGGCCACCAATCTCTCCGGCGGTCAACAACAACGGGTAGCCATAGCAAGAGCCCTCATTAATGACCCGGCTATCCTCCTTGGGGATGAACCCACAGGCAACTTAGACAGTGATTCCACAGATCAAGTCTACGGACTTTTCCGTACCATCAATGAAACCCTAGGCACCACCTTACTCATCGTTACCCACAACGACCATATTGCAGCCAAGTCCGACCGGGTCATAGAGCTTACCGATGGCAACATCAGCAGAGACTACCTCAATAGTAGCTTGGGTGATGAAGAAGCCTTCTTGAAAGTAGCACCGGTGTACTGCAAGATCTGCCAGCATATGCG
>NZ_JCBCDA010000136.1:0-1453 GCF_059865615.1 Petrocella sp.
GGTTTGGAAATATCTTCATCTAGGTTCAAATTAATATCATCTTTTTTGAATTATAGTAAAAGGGCACTAGACACTTGTAACTATTTTCCGATATCTTTAGAGTTCATGTTATTGCCCTTTTCTAATGATTGGCTAATATGAAAAAAGTAGAAGGCATTCATCCCAATCCAGAAAATAATATTGACGTTTACCTTCATAAGGCTTATAGTATTCCAGATAGGAGTGACAAAAAATGCAAAAAAAAATAGCCTTAAAATTAAATCAATATGGTTTTTACGGATGGTTCATTCTGTTCTTATCCGCTTTAGCTGTATTTTTTTCTTCCCCGGGACAAACCTATTCCATATCTGTTTTTATTAATTCTTATATACTGGAATTTGGTTACTCTAGAACCCTGATCTCAAGTATTTATTCTATGGCAACGGTTTTATCCGGTATTCTTATGATCTTTGTCGGGAAGGCTGTGGATTATTTTGGTTCCAGATTCATGCTCGTGACCGTTGGTATTCTTTTGACTTTGACTGCTTTTTTTAATAGCTTTGTGGCCAATATTCCCATGATCTTTATCGGATTTTTCTTACTACGTTTTCTTGGACAAGGTTCTCTAAGCTTGATTCCGGCTTCACTTGTGCCTCAATGGTTCGACAAACGTAGAGCCTTTGCCATTAGCTTATTATCTCTTGGCACCATCTTTGGTAACTTGCTTGTGCCTACTTTTAATCTACATATGATTAATACCTATGGTTGGTCAAATGCTTGGCGTAGCTGGGGCTTACTTCTACTTTTTGTTCTCGTACCGCTGATGTGGTTTTTTATCGTGAATAAACCTGAAGATATCGGCCTTCTACCGGATAACCAGGCGAGAACTGACAATCTGACCCCAGATCAGATTTTTGATGCCATGGCCAAAAAATCATTTAGTTTAAGTGAAGCGCTTCGCACAAAAGAATTCTGGTTTCTAGGTATTATCTCCATGATTATTCCTATGGTTTCCACGGGTATGATGTTTCACTTCTTCTCACTTATGGCCAGCAAAGGTATCCATGAATCTTCGGCTGCTTTTGTCATAGGTCTTGTGGCTTTGCCCGGCTTTTTGATTCCTATTATTGCTGGAACCATCATCGACAAATACCGTTCCAAGCATATATTGATGATGACCCTTGGACTTTTAACCTTGAATTTGCTCTTCATGCTTAAGGTTCAAACCGTCACCCAAGCCTCTATCTTCATTCTCATCTACGGTCTGGTTACCAATGTTCAGAACGTAACGACCAATGTAATATGGGTACGTTATTTTGGAAGGTTGCACCTTGGAAGCATTCGTGGTGCGGCTACAGTTTTCATGGTTATCGGTTCGGCCTTTGGTACCATACCTTTTGGTCTTAGCTATGACCTAACCGGGGACTATCAAGCGGTCTTCATCGTTATGGCTGTTGCTACAATCTTAGGTATG
>NZ_JCBCDA010000034.1:0-33130 GCF_059865615.1 Petrocella sp.
CTATGAGATTCTCATTCGTTTAAAAGAAGAGAATGGGCAAATAAAAGCCATTCACAAAATTATGGATAAATATGAAATTGTTGTTAGGGATATTAACATTGTTTATGGTCAAACCAGTTTTTTAGAAGAGGACAATGAAGACATTAATATTGTGATTCATGCCATGATTTTGGATCATTTTATTGATAAGTTGATTGTTGAATTGAGTGGCCTAAGTGGTGTTGTATCGTTTTCATGTGGTGAGGAGTAGGAGGGGGGCATGGTCGATTTAGGCTTTTGTAACATCCTTTTGATAGTAGACAATACTTAGTATTTTATTGTGTTTTTCTGCAACATTTAAAAGTCTACCGCCATATGTAAATCCTTTTTTCTCATGAAGTAGGATACTTCCTTGATTACCTTCTGTAATAACCGAAATTAATTGCTTTATTTTTGGAGTATGATAGGCGGCTTCTATAAGAGCATCTATTAGACGACTTCCTACCCCTTTACCTTGAGCCTTTTTACTAACATAAATGGAGATTTCTGCACTACAATAGGCAGTCTCTCGTTTTCTACCATATGGCGATAAAGATGCAAAACCAAGGAGTTGACCATCTTCTTCAAAAATCAAAATTGGATAATCCACTTGGTGCTCTTTTAACCATTCTTGACCTTCTTTATAGGTCAATGGTTCTTCTTCAAAGGATGCTGTGCCGTTAAGAATACTATCATTATATATGTCCAGTAAAAGCGGAATATCATTTTCCATTGCTTTTCTAATCATATCGCGCCTCCTAAAAGCCATAAAAATTTTAAGTACTAACAGTTTATCACATAATTTGTATAAGGTACAAAAAGAGAATGAAAAAAGTATAAAATAAGAAAAAAGCTGTAAACCCTTATAGAATTAAGGTTTTACAGCTTTTTCTTTAGCGCACGCAGTAGGACTTGAACCCACAACATTCTGATCCGAAGTCAGACGCTCTATCCAATTGAACTATGCGTGCTTATATCTAAAACCTTTTGGGTTAAGATCTATAAAAACTTTTGTAAGCGAATATCGGAACCGATAAAGCCTACAGATAAGTAATTACCATAAATGCGTGAAACAATACGATCCGTATATTGGTTGCTCCATGCACTTGGTGGTAAGTTTGTTGAGATGACAACAGGCTTCTTGTCCAGCATGCGTGTGTTAATGATATTAAACAGCTCCGATGTGGTAAAAGCATTGTTGATCTCAGTACCAAGATCATCAATAATGAGTAAATCACATTCGTAGAGGTTTTGAATCTCATCTAATGTTACATGGCCCTCTTCGTTATGAAAGCGGTAAGTCTCTAGAAGCTTGAACAAACCAAAAGCCGTCAGATAGATAACCGTATGTCCTGTATCTAGTAATACTTTTGCAATACAGTTACATAGATAAGTCTTGCCTAAGCCGGCTTGACCGTAGAGAATGAGATTGTTGTATTTTGTGTCAAATTGTTCAGCAAAGCTGTAACAGATTTTATAGTTGAAGGCTGCAATCTCTCTTGGTGATTTACCAATATTTTTATCTACCTCACTACTATAATGGTCAAGAGAGAAATTGTCAAAGTTTTCTTTTTGTAAAATGGCATTTAAATGACTTTGCTCATAGGAAAAGTTGATAATTTCTTGGTTGAGGCAATGACATTTAGCATGTTCGATGTAGCCGGAATCCTTACAATCTTCGCAATCATAGATGGGTGCCAGATAATCATTTGGGTAACCTGCATCTTGTAAGACTTTCTTTTTCTGTTGAGATAAACGACTAACTTTTTCTTGCAGATCTGTTAGAAGTACTTGTCGCTTATTTGGATTTTCCACAATTTGCCGTGTTAAGGAAGCGGATAAGGATGAAATCTGCTCATCAATGGCCTGAAGTACAGGGTACGCCTTATAAACCTTATCTTTTCTGGCATAATGAATCTGCTGGTTTTTTAAACGACGTTGGTCGATAATATTTAGGATATGTTTAAACTGTGATCTAGTAAGACCCATATTAAGACCTCTTTTCCACCGTTTCGACTTCAATCATCTGTCGCATGCGTTTTTCAATCAGATCATGGTCATATTGACGTTGGTTATGGTTGTGAAATCGATTACTGGCTTTTGCAGCTAGGTCTTTTTTTGTAGATTTTTTGTCGACTTGGCTTGATTTATACTGTATATCCAATTCCTTAACAGCATTAATGGATTTTGCACCTTTGTTTTGCCAGTTGGTTAAAATTGTATCCACATATTTGAGCTCAGGTTTATTAATAGCCTCAATGGTTTTTTCACAGGCGATTTCAATAACTTCGATTGCAAAATTATATTCATCTAGCCATTTTTCCATTAGTTTTGTCTGAGCCGGTGTGGGGTTCCGACTTGATAAACCTAAGGCTTTGAAGATTTTGTAATAGTTCTTATTGAAGTTATCCGTCAAGTCTTTGGCCTGCTTTACATTTCGTATGCCCTTATCAGACCAGTCCATAGCCACTTTCTCTATGTAATTCATATGACGATGATCGTTGGATGCACAATATTCAATCAAATATTCTACAACTTCTATAGTTAAACCTAGCCAATCCATAAAACCAACTAAGATATTTACATCAACCTGTGTTAATTGCTTGCCCAAATATTTTTCGGTAATATAAATAAGCTGTTGAAATTCTGATTGACCGGCTATAACGGCAATCTCTTCCATGGAGTATTCCGGTCTCTCATAGAGCTTTGGCATTGTAGTATTGGCTTTATTCTTTCCGGTTTTATTGGAAGCGATAACTGTATCTTCTGTCTTTTCAAGACTTAATAAACCGATAGAGGTAATCTGATCATCTTCGTACTGAACTTCAATGACTTTAAGTTCGTCCCAGTAATTAATAGCACGAATGACATCGGATTCTATAAGATGTAACTGCTTTGCGATTTGTTTTGTCGTAAAAGCGCATTGATTGCTACAAATCAGTCTAAGTAAATACAAATAGACTTTCACATAGTCCCCGTTGGATTTAGGCATATAGTGATCAATAAATAGGTTATTTATGAGCGTGTGTTGATGAATGTTTTGAGATTGTAAATTAATTTGACTCATATAAACCCCTTCCCACATTATGTAAACCATTACCATCCATGTGTATAACTTTATATTTATTATACCATCATAGCATATTTTATACGATGGGAAGTATAATGATATAGAACTATGGGCTATAAGTCAAGAGGAAATAGGAAAAAAATATGAGAAAGCCCTATAAATAAAGGCTTTCTTAAGAAGGCATATCGATTGGCTAATAAATGTGTAAAGTGTGGATAAGATGGTGTATAACATTATCTATATGGATAAGATGGCTATAAATGGCGGCCAAACCCAATGAAATAAAGGTGTTCAGGTATCATAAGATTACACTTTATGTAAACCAGTTATACACGTCTGTTTTTGTACGATATGTGAACAACTCTGTGGATAATGTGGAAAACTATGAATCTAGTAGATATTCGCCCAACAAATACACGTCTCCGGCCCCCATAGTTATCAACAGGTCATTTGGGATACAATGGGTCAAAATATGGTAGCTGATTTCATCGAAAGAAGAAAAATATTCACAAGGTGTACCATAGGCCAAAATTCTAGATTGTATATCTCGTGCATGAATGTCACCAATATCCGCTTCACGACCCGCAGAATAGATGTCCATCAAGATGACATGGTCAGCTAAACTTAAAGACTTTGCAAAATCGTCTAAAAAAGCTTTTGTTCTAGTGAAAGTATGAGGTTGAAAAACAATCCAAAGCTTGTTGAAATCCATATTAGCGGTTGATTTTATTGTGGCTTCTATCTCGGTGGGATGGTGTGCGTAATCATCTACAATATGTACACCTCCAAGAGAACCCTTGTATTGGAAACGGCGATGGGTACCAGTGAAATCACAAAGACCTAAAGCTATGGAGGCCAAGTCAATGTTAAGTTCCACAGCGGTTGCAATGGCAGCAAGTGCATTGCTGATGTTGTGATCACCGGGTACGGACAATTGAAATCGACCAATCGACTGATTTTTATAGATGACATCAAAAGCGCCGTGACCAAGTGAGTTATACACAATATTGGTGCCATAAAAATCACAGTTTGTATTGGTCAAGCTATAAGTAGTGATTTTTTTTGTTGTTTCTCTTAATATACGGTGTAAATCCTTGATGTCGGCATTGATAACAATGCTACCATCTGTTTTTGTATTCTCTAAAAAGGTGTGAAATGAATCATGAATATGATGGATATCTCTAAAATAATCCATATGATCTTCTTCTACATTCAGAATAACAGATATCTTTGGAAAAAAATGATGAAAGCTATCAAAATATTCGCAGGCTTCCGTTACAATATAGGGTGATTTACCTACGGTCACATTGCCACTAATTAATGGCAATATACCGCCAACCATAACCGTTGGTTCGGTCTGGGCGGATGTAAGAATATGCGCTATCATAGATGTGGTGGTGGTTTTACCATGTGTACCAGATACAGCAATACTATTTTTATAACCGTCCATAACCTGACCCAGCAAAGTACCACGATCTATGATGGGTATGTCCATTTTGTTAGCTTTTTCAATTTCTGGATTGTCTAATTTGACAGCTACAGTGTAGACAATCAAGTCGATGTCAGAGGTTATATGATCTTGGTGATGCCCTTTATAAATATGTGCACCCATGGTTGTTAACTTTTTTATAGAGTCATTGTTACCGATGTCAGAACCGGTTACTCTAAAGCCACGATCTAGCAACAATTGAGCCAATGCGCTCATGCTAATACCACCGATGCCTATGAAATGAACATGTATGGGTGTTTCAAGGTTGATTTTATACATTTTTATCTCCTTAAGAATCTGTAAGAATTCAATTAACAATCGATTAGATTCTTCTATATTATACATTCTTTTCACGAAATATGAAAGCGTCGAATATTTCGAAGAAAAGGACTTATAATATTCGGAGATGTAAGTTATAATATGGTTAAAGTGTTAAAAGCAAGCTTCTCTAGATGCACGTATGAGACATAGCTTTAAGACCTTAGCCTATAGAGAGAATAGAACTAGAGGAATAGTGATGAATAATAAAATAAGCAAGACAGAGCGTATAGCTTTGATTACAAAAACTTTAATAGAAAATCCATCTCAGATATTTACACTAAACTATTTTTCAGAGATGCTGGATCATGCCAAGTCAACATTAAGTGAAGATATAAAAAGTATTGAAATATCTTTTGAAAAACATCATTCGGGTAAAATATATTCCATATCCGGAGCAGCTGGAGGGGTATATTATTTACCAATTGCTAACAAAGAATTTGTTGATAAAGTACAAATGGATTTATGCAGTAAGTTATCAGAAACCAGTAGAATTATACCTGGTGGTTATTTGTATATGAATGATCTCTTATACGATCCTTCATGGTTGGAAAAGATAGCCCTATGTATAATTGCTTATTATGAAAGTGCTTCAATTGACTATGTTGTGACCATTGAAACAAAGGGTATACCTTTGGCTTTGGCGGTGGCTAGAATCCTAAACAAGCCAATAGTAGTTATTAGAAAATCAGCAAGATTAACAGAAGGTACGACCTTACAAATGAACTATGTAACTGGATCGAAACAAAACATAAAAACCATGTCTATGCCCATCAAATCTATTAGGAGAGGTGCGAATGTTCTATTTGTAGATGATTTTATGAAGGCGGGTGGAACGGCAAAAGGTGTTGTGGATTTTATGAAGGAGTTTGAAGCTAAGGTGGTTGGTGTTGCGGTTATGATGTCTACCATTACATCAGAAGAGAAACTGGTTCAGTCTTATTATTCCTTAATCGATTTTAAGGGTATTGATGAAAAAAACAAAATCATACATATGACCCCCTCCAATATCAAGAAATAATACTTACTATGTTTTAGTTTTTTAAATGCGCCCCTTGTAATAAACAGTTGATGGAAGACTGCAATTACTAAGAGGGCTTTTTATGTGTTGAGAGCACAAGCTATTGTATAAAAATAAACAGTAAGTCAACCGATTTTATAACAAATTATCTGTAAAATTAGGAGCCAAAATATAAAAAATATGATATTATATAGCCATAAGAAGGGAGGCGTATTATGAGAAAAAAAGAAATTGTTGCTATGTTATTGGCCGGCGGTCAAGGCAGTCGATTAGGTGTGTTAACGTCCCATGTTGCAAAGCCGGCAGTATCCTTTGGTGGCAAATATAGAATTATTGATTTTACACTAAGTAACTGTATTAATTCTGGGATTGATACGGTTGGGGTATTGACTCAATATCAACCATTATTATTGAACCAGCATATTGGTATTGGCATTCCTTGGGATCTGGATAAGAATTTTGGTGGTGTCACCATATTGCCACCATTTGTAAGCAAGGACAACAAAGCTTGGTATACCGGTACGGCAAATGCTGTATATCAGAACATTCCATATATTGACTACTATAATCCTGAATATATATTGATTCTTTCAGGGGATCATATTTATAAAATGGATTATGAAATGATGTTAAACTATCATAAGAAGAAAAAAGCAGATGTAACCATCGCTGTCTATAGAGTGCCTATAGAGGAGGCCCATCGATTTGGTCTGGTGAAAACAGAAGAAGATGGTAAAATCTACGATTTTGAAGAAAAGCCTCCGAACCCAACCAGTGATTTGGCTTCCATGGGTATATACATATTCGAGTGGAAAGCTTTTAGACAAGCCCTTATGTTATCTGAGGAAAGCCATGAAGACAGCGACTTCGGGAAGCATATATTGCCTTATATGTTAAGTAAAAACTTTAATCTTTATGCTTATGAGTTTGATGGTTTCTGGAAAGACGTGGGTACGTTAGAAGCTTATTGGGAAGCTAATATGCAACTGATTGAACTGGTTCCTGAGTTTAATCTTTATGAGTCCTATTGGAAAATCTACACCAAAAATGAAGTACAACCACCACAATTTATTGGTCAAGGCGCCAGTGTGGAAATGTGCATATTAGGTGAAGGCGCCGAAATATATGGTCATGTTTATAATTCTGTCATTGGTTCTAATGTCATCATTGAGAAAGACGCAATCATTCGAGATTCAATTATTATGAACAGTGCGATAATAGGCGAAGGTGTTCAGATATATAAAAGCATTATTGCTGAAAAAGCAGTAATTGGGGCTCATGCAAAAATAGGTATAGGTGAGGAGGTCATAAATGAGGAACAACCTCATATCTATTACGCGGGTATTTCTGTTGTTGGTGAGAAGACAGTCATACCTCCTAATGTTGAAATTGGTAAGAATTGTGCCATAGATGGTCTTGTAACCAAGTCTTTTTTTATTGATAATAAACTAGCCAGTGGTAAGAATCTAATTATAGAGGGGGGCTCAGATTGAGAGCGTTGGGTATTATATTAGCAGGTGGAAAAAATGAGAGATTAAAAGATCTATCTACAAATAGGGCGTTGGCAGCGATGCCCATTGCTGGAAGCTATCGTTCAATTGATTTTGCATTAAGTAATATGACCAATTCAGGGGTAAGCAAAGTGGCGGTTGTAACCCAATATAACTCAAGATCCCTCATCGAGCACCTAAGCTCTTCAAAGTGGTGGGATTTTGGTCGCAAGCATGGTGGTTTATATGTATTTACGCCTTACATGACTAATGAGAATAGTTTCTGGTATCGAGGTACGGCAGATGCCATCTATCAGAATCTAAGCTACCTAAAAAATAGCCATGAGCCCTACGCCATCATTGCCCAAGGAGATGGTATTGCTAAAATCGATTATAGTAAAGTCTTACAATATCATATAGAAAAAAGAGCCGATATTACGATGGTTTGTTATGAAGAGAAAAACAAGCGTGAGCTGAATAGGTTCGGTATTGCGACGGTAGATCAGGATTATCGAATTATTGAATTTGAAGAAAAGCCTATTGAGCCAGAAGGGAACATAGTTTCAATGGGTATGTATATTATTCGTCGAAGGTTGCTTATTGAATTAATTGAAAGTTGTGCAAAAGAAGAACGCCATGATTTTGTAAGTGATGTCATTGTACGCTATAGAAAACAAAAGAAGATTTATGCCTATATCCATGAGGGTTATTGGAGAAGTATTGCAAGTCTAGAATCTTATTTTGAAACGAATATGGATTTTTTAGACAAGTCTATACGAGATGATTTTTTCAGGAAAACACCTAATATCATGTCTAAAGTAGAAGATGAACCTCCGGCAAAATTCAACTATGGATCAAAAGTTTCAAACAGTTTATGTTCAAGTGGGAGTATTATTAATGGTAATATTGAGGACTCAATTCTTTTTAGGAAAGTTTTTATAGGTAATAATTCAGTGGTTAAAAAGGCCATAATTCTTAACGATACTTACATTGGTGATCATTGTCATATTGAAAATGCCATTATTGATAGTCACTGTAACCTTGAGGAAGGTACTGTGGTCAAAGGTAAAGAAAACGAAATTATTATTATAAAAACCAAGGATAGTTCCTATAAATAAAATACAAGTATGATTAAAGTGTCAAAATGAGTTAAATCAATAAATTTCATGGAATATGGCTCTAAAGGCGTGATGAAAAAGAGTTGTCATCCTATTGATAATATACTATAATAATTGTAGTGGTGATTTTACAGAGTAATGGCCTTTAATGCTAATGTTTTCCTGCAATAAGAGGACGAGATAGATATATGTATGATATTAGTATTGGGAGTAAAGTGGACAGTTAAGTTACTTATAGTCAGAGCTACTTATGGAAAGGGGTACACATGGAGATTACAGATGTAAGAGTAAGAAAAATTACTAAAGAGGGTAAAATGAAAGCAGTGGTATCGGTTACCTTTGATAATGAATTTGTTGTACATGATATCAAAGTAATCGAAGGAGAAAAAGGTCTGTTTATTGCAATGCCAAGTAGAAAAGCCTTAGATGGAGAATTTAGAGATATTGCTCATCCCATTAACTCCATCACACGGGATAGAATTCAAAAGTCAATACTTGAAAAGTACGAAACGATTTCTTTGGATGAAGGCGAAGTATACGAAGAAATGGCTGAAATGGAATGAATTTTGGCACTTCTATCTAGAAGTGCTTTTTTATTGAGTTATTCCTTGAACATATATAATATCTAGTGTAAAATGTACCACGGACAGTATTAATTTTATGTTAAGTTGAAAGAGGTGTCTTCATTGTCAAAAGTACAGGCCATCATTTTGGCTGCCGGTGGCGGAACCAGAATGAAATCTAACAAACCAAAAGTCATTCATGAAATTCTAAAAAAAACATTAGTGGACTATGTCATTGAGTCGGCTAAAGAAGCAAGTATAGAAGATGTGTGTGTGGTAGTAGGACATCAAAGTGAGGTTGTAGAAGCGGCCATATCTCATGAAGTGGTGTATGCTAAGCAGATAGAACTACTTGGGACAGGTCATGCGGTTATGATGGCAGAAGATTTCTTGGATGTTGAGGGAAAAACTTTGGTTTTGTTTGGTGATACGCCCTTAATTACAAGTGATACGTTGAAGGCGATGATAGAGCATTGTGAGACAAGTAAGAGTGATGTAGTCGTTTTATCTACGATGGTAGAAAACCCTAGCGGTTATGGGCGAATTATAAGGGACGAAGATGGACAGTTTCTTAAGAGTGTAGAACACAAAGATGCATCAGAGCAGGAAAAAATGGTATGTGAAATCAATTCAGGCATGTACTGCTTTGACTCAAAAGCGCTTAAAAGCGCATTGAGTCAGTTAACCAATGATAATGCCCAAGGTGAATACTACCTTCCGGACACCATGAAGATTATTATGGATATGGGTGGCAAGGTGGAAGTATTGGTCACGGAAGAAAGCGATGAGATTCTAGGAATCAATACAAAAGTACAATTGGCTGAAGCTGGTTTGATCATGCAAAGACGTATTAATGAGAGATGGATGCTTGAGGGTGTCATTATGGTACATCCTGATCAGTGCTATATTAGTAAAAACGCTGTTATTGGTTTGGATACTGAGATTTATCCCAATACTTTTATAGAAGGTCATACAAAAATTGGCGAAGGGTGTATAATTGGACCTAACACTAAAATAGTGGACTGCGAGCTTGGAGACCGAGTTCATATTGAACAGTCTACAGTATTAATGAGTAAGATTAGTCATGATACCACTGTTGGACCGTATGCTTACATACGTCCAAATTCAAATATAGGTCAAAATATAAAAATAGGTGATTTCGTAGAAATCAAAAACGCAAGCATTGGTGACGGGACTAAAGTATCTCATCTTACGTATATTGGAGATGCGGATGTTGGAAAAAACGTCAACTTTGGATGTGGGACCGTAGTGGTGAACTACGATGGACAGAAAAAATATAGAACGACAATCGAGGACGAAGCATTCATAGGTTGTAATACGAACCTTGTCTCTCCTGTCACTGTACATCACAGAGCTTACACAGCTGCTGGATCGACAATAACCCATGATGTACCGGAATCCGCACTAGGTATAGCAAGAACAAGGCAAACAAATATTGAGGATTGGGCTAAGAGAAACAGATAACGTGAATGCATGAACCTAGGAGGAAGACGAATGACCAGTGTAATCAGAAATAATGATGGCATTAAAGTTTTTTCAGGAGGCGCAAATCAAGAACTGGCAATCAACATAGCTAAATCATTAGGAACTGAATTATCTATTGCAGAGGTTGGCAAATTTAGTGATGGTGAATCTTATGTAAAAATCGGGGAAATGGTAAGGGGTGTTGACTGCTTCATTATTCAACCTACATCATTCCCAGCTAATGACACTTTGATGGAAACACTTATTATGATTGACGCCTTAAGAAGAGCATCAGCCGGTCGTATTACAGCGGTTATGCCTTATTACGGCTATGCAAGACAAGATCGTAAGGCAAGAGCTAGAGATCCAATTACTGCACGATTGGTAGCGGATATGCTACAGATTGCAGGTTGTGATCGTGTTTTAACAATGGATCTCCATTGTGCGCAGATACAAGGATTTTTCACGATTCCTGTGGATCATATGTTAGGTAATCCTCTTTTAATTAAGTATTATAGAGAAAAGTTCCAAGATAAGAAAGAAAACTTGGTTATTTGCTCACCAGACATCGGATCAGTTAAGCGTTCCAGAAGTTTCGCTGAAGCCCTTGATGTACCGATTGCCATTATTGATAAGCGTAGACCGGAAGACAATGTAAGTGAGGTCATGCACATCATTGGTGATGTAAAAGGAAAGAATGTTATTTTGGTTGATGATATGATTGATACTGCCGGTACGATTTGCAATGCGGCTAATGCGCTGAGTGATCAAGGTGCAATCGAGATATACGCTTGTTGTACACACCCTGTTTTATCCGGACCGGCTATAGAACGAATTACGAAGTCAGCGATTAAAGAACTGCTTGTTCTGGATACAATTGCTTTACCGGAGAATAAAAAGACGGATAAGATTAAGCAGTTGTCGGTGGCAGATATATTGGCGGATGCGATATCAAGGATTCATCACAATGAGTCTGTTTCTAAGCTCTTTGTATAAGTAGATTATGAGGTCTCTATGGTTTTAATACTTTAGAGACTTTTTTTATTCCCTAGGAAAGTCTGTGTTATGTTAATGCGTTGAAGTATCGCATTAACTATTAAGCAAATTCTTCCTGCCGGAACAATTTGTTTTGCAAAGCGAGGCGTAGTCTCTTTGTACTTGGGAAAAAGAGAAAACTTATTAAAGGGGCTCCCGTGAAAACCCTTCCACAGTGAGCGGGTTTTTTTGGTAAACATTGTAATAAATGGAAATGATTCCTAGTATATGGAATTGTTTCCATTTTTGTGTTATATAAACATATATGTCATAAATATGAAATAAATTATATAAAATCAGCTAATTATCAAAAACTTCTTGCAATTTTCAGAGGGTCTCCATATAATATATAAGAGTATGGTGTATCAAAGAATTAGGATGGGGAGTGAATAACTTGGAAGATACATTGTTGGCAGGGGTTGTTCTCTTTGAACGCTATAAGATTATCAGGCCTCTTGGTATAGGTGGGACCAGTATTGTATACTTGGCGCAGAACAATAAGATAGGGAGCTTGGTTGCCATTAAAGCCATAAAGAAAACAGAGGATGAGATTGATTTACTGGCAGAAAAAAATATATTAATTGAACTGCGTCATCCCTCGATTCCAATAATAATGGATATTGAAGAGGACGAAGATCGAATATATCTTATTGAGGAATACGTTGAAGGCAAGGTACTTGAGAAGTATAAGAATAAGCTGACAGAACAAGAAATTATCGATATTATGTTACAACTATGCGATGTACTAAATTACCTGCATACCTTTCAAGAACGACCTATTATTTATAGAGATTTAAAGCCGAGTAATGTTATCAGAATGCAAAATGGACATATTAAGCTGATTGATTTTGGTATAGCAAAAAAGTACAGTCACGAAACAACGAGAGATACAACTCAATTTGGAACAAGAGGGTATGCAGCACCAGAGCAGTTTGGATTTTCTAAAGTAGATGTGCGGACAGACATATTTGCTCTTGGTGTAAGCATGTACTATTTATTGACGGGAAAGAATTTAAGTACACCTCCGTATAAGCTACAACCTCTAAGAAATGAAAATCCCTACATCAGTTCGGGTTTAGAACAAATTATTATGAAGTGTATGGAGACAGTGCAAGCCAAAAGATATCAAAACATTGCCACTCTACGACATGATGTTCATGCTCTTGGTAAACGGAAGAATGACAATAATGATTACGATGTTTTTCTTGAAAAGAGTCCTAATGTTATAACGGTTACAGGCATAAATAGGTCTTTAGGTACAACGCATGTGGCCATCATGCTCGCCCACTATTTCAAAGAACAAGGTCAAAAAGTTGCCTTGATTGAGTGGCAAGCGCATCATGATTTTATAAAAATTTATAACATGTATAAAACCATTAATGAAGAGAAATTTTACTTTGTTTTTAATGATATTCATTTTTACAGTTATCAAAATAATTTGTCCTATGATAAGAGTATGGTAGCTAATTATGATGTGATTATAGTAGATGGTGGTCAGTATGATGATTTGGAACAAAAAGGTAGTTATCAGAAAAGTCACCAAGTTTTGATGCTGTGTGGTGGTAAGGATTGGGAAATAGACAGTTTTGAAGAGTATTATTTTGGTAGTCCCAACAAGTCATATTATTATATGTTTAATTTTATGGATGATACTTCCTTTCGTGTGGTAAAAGAAAGCATGGCTAATTTTAAGTGTCATCAGGTGCCATATAATCCAAACCCATATTTGATAACGGAGACGACACAAAAGATATTAGATGATATTTTTGGTGTCGTTGCTACAAAAGCTCTAGGTCTAAAAAGGAGTAAGTTGGAAGATGTTAAAAAGCATATTAGATCAAAAATTCAAGTATTCAAAAATACAAAAAGAAAAGAGCAAAGTCATAGCGGTGACGGGCGTGGCTAGAGGCGTTGGTGTTACTCATTTCTGTATTATGATGGCATATTATTTGGCCAAACAAAGAAGAAAAGTTGCCTTAGTGGAACTCAATGAAACGGGGCATTTTGGTAAAATTGAAAAAGCATATGAAGGCTTACATCATGATATCATGTCAACAGAATCTTTTAATATTAAAGGAGTTACATATTATAAAGGAACATCTAAAGAAAAACTTATGGATTTGTATCAGGCTGACTATCATTATATATTGCTTGATATCGGTGAGGGTATAAAGCATTATGCAGAAGAGCATAAGCGTGCAGACATACCCTTAGTTATAGGGCATGTGAGTGATTGGAAGATAGATGAAGTAGATGACTTTAGAATCAGATATTCTATGCTCATGACCAAGAGATGTAAATGGCTTTTTCCAGATGGAAAAAAAGATGAAATGGTGGAATTAGGTAGAAAAATAGGCATGACTTTTCATACAATACCTTATTGTGTTGATCCTTTTGTTAGAAAAAAAGTGACCCAAGATCATATGAAAAGAATCATTGGACTGGAGGTGTAATATGTCAATCATACGACAACGTACAAAAAATTTATTGATGGCAGGATTTTTAGGTGTAATGATAAGCTTTGTCCTGATTTTGCTATTGTCTTTGATTTTTAGAGAAGAGGTTTCAGAATATTTTGCTAATACAGTAAGACAAGAGCAACAAGAAACATTGACCCATCCTATTGTTGTTGCATCAAAAGCATTGAAAAAAGGAAGCATATTGACAGGAGAAGATGTAACACTATCTCTTATGGAGGCAGAAAAGCCAATCTCATCCGGTTACACGGAAGTATCCCTCTTGATGGGTAAAAAGCTTTTAATAGACATAGATAAAAATTTACCATTAACCCCGCCTATGTTTATGGAAGAAGCATTGGTGAGTAAAAATCTTAGAATATATGAATTTGGGTTTATAGAATTACCGTATTTACTAGATGATGCAGATGTAGTTGATATTAGAATTGCTTTTCCGACAGGTCAGGATTATATTGTATTGGCCAAAAAGCCAATTCAATCTTTTGAGCGTTCTAGAGATCAGGTTCATGTTGGCCTTATAGACTTAGCCCTTGAAGAAGAAGAGGTTCTACGTATGTCTAGTGCTATGGTAGATACCTATCTTACAGAAGGTACTAGGGTGTATTTGGTCAAATATATCAATCCAGATCAACAGGCATCATCCATTGTTAACTACCCGGTAAATCAAAGTGTTTTAGCACTTTATATGGAGAATCCGAATATATTTGAGATACCGAATCAAGAACAGATTCTAAGTAAACGACATGTGTTGGAGCTATCATTACAATCTTTACTAGATGAAGCTGGCGTTCGTTTTTTTGAGACAAATATGGCCATACCGACCATGACTATGAATCCATTGACACCAGAAGATATGGTTTTAGAAGATATCCAAATAAATAGAGACAGTGAGCCATCACCTGAATCATTAACGACGACAATAACAAATGAACCTAATAACACTGAACATAATAACGAGAAGGAAGAAGACGCAACATTGTCTGGATTTTAGGTGTGAATATGATACGAATAGGTTTAATTGGTGTAAGTACAAAAGAGAAGGACTATTTGGGACTTTACTTAGGGAAGGTCCTATCAATGGAACATAAAGTGGTGCTGGTGACAAAGCATCAAAGCTTAATGGGCGTGTTAGAGGATTATGAATATAATGAATCTTTTAGAATTGTAAGTCAAATACCGGATGTACTGGAAGCAGATTATCTTATTGTGAATGGCGTAGAAATTGATAGAGAAAGATATGATCGTTTGTTTTTCATAACTGGACCTAGACAATCAGAAGTAACGGATAACGAACAGATTTTCAATAGGGGAATAATGGAAAATGATTGTGTCATTTATCATAATATTTTAGTGGATAGTAAAATAAATGGAAAATATTTAAACAATCGATTTAAAATTGACCCCAAAAGAATTAAAGTGCTTGAACGTCCTTTTAATGAGTGGGATTGGATTATGGAGATGGAAAACGACTATGACCTCTCAATTTGGATGGGACATATGTCCCGTGATTACCAGAAACTTATTCAAAGAATGATACAGCATATTCTGGGTAGTAAAGATAAAGCCATTAAGAAGTGGTTAAATAAGTCGAAAAGGAGTAAATAGAATGCAAATAGCTTTTTGGTCACCAAATCATGGACAAACAGGTACAACAAGTACTGCTGTTGCTATGGCATGTATGTCAGCTCTTCTATATAATTTCAAGATTCTCATTGCCCATAGTCATTTTGAACGTAGTACGCTTGAAGGTTGCTTTATGAAGGAAAAAGCTCATCATCAAGAAGATCTTTTAGATTTTAGTGACAATGGCTTGGATGCCTTGAAGAGATTAGCAAAAAACGGAAGACTTGCTTCGGGTATGATTTGTGATTATACCATATCTCTATTGGCCAATAGAAGATTAGATTTGCTTCAAGGGACCAAAACATATCAGCCCATCGACACCCAAGAATCATTGACTTTACTAAGTCAGATTTTCACTATTGCCAACATGGAATATGATCTAATCATGATTGATGTGCCAAGTGGTACCCATCATAAATTAACACAAAAGATTATAAAAAACTCAGACTTGGTGGTGGTTTGTTTGAACCAGAATAAAGCCTTAATAGACACTTTTTTTAGCAATAAGTCTTACGCATCATTATTAAGTGAGAAGACTGTATTGTACAATATCGGTATGTATAATAAGGAGAGTAGGTCCACGTTTAAAAACTTGGCTAAAACATATGGTGTGGATAATATGATGTGCATGCCTTATGATATCGGATTTATGGATGCTTGTAATAGTAGTCGTATTCTAGACTTCTTTATGCGTCATCTATCCATGAATTCAAAAAATAGGCATAAAAATCTTCTGCAACATTTAGAAAGAAATTGTGAAGTTATGATAAAACAGTTAGAAAAAACCAAACAGGAGGCTAGTATCGATTATGCTTAATTTTATAATGATACTGGTTGTGTTACTTATATTTATTATTATATTAATCTTCTACTTCCAAAAAGGTGATTCGACTCACTATTTAGAACAGAAACTTCTTAATAATAGTGAAAAGTTTCTGTTTGAGACCATTGTGGACTTTGTCAAGGATGCTATAAATGACATAACAAGAACCAACCTATATGAAATGGGCCTGTCTGAAGATGAGTTTAAAAGACGGCTTAATAAAAGAAGTGAGCTAAAGAAAGCACTAAAAAATTGTACTTATGGATCAGCTCTTGATAAAGAGTATGTGAAAGATTTTATTTGTGATTTGTTAAAGAAAAATTATATAACAGAAAAAAATATAGATAAAATCATGCACTTTGGCCAACCCAATTTTCTGAGTGTTCAAGATAAGTTTGAGATTTTGCTATATCTATATAAAAAAAGCCATGGTGTATTGGCCCTTAACCGAATGATTGAAGAGCATAACCTTGATCATTTAAAATATATTATAGAAAATGGAAAAACCCCTTCATATATTATAACATCTCAGGAAATCGTAGACATATTTGGTAAAAGTCTGACACAACTCAGCTATGAAGATAAGTTGATGGTCATTACACAACGGGTTTATCAGATTTATAAAGGTTTTGGTGTGGTGGATGAGATAAGAGACATGGCGATTGACGGCGTATCTGGTGGTGTTTCAGGTGTAGTAGAAAAAACTACAGACAAAGTGATGGAAGACTACCTAAGTCAAATCATGCAGACGCCAAATCATTATGACAGTATCTGGATATTTTATAAAGGTAAATCCATACATTTGTCCTTTCTTTCTTTCGGTTCAGAAAAAGAACTACGACGGATTTGTCAGAATATTTATCGTTATAACAAAGCCGGGCAATTATCGGAAAGTACAGGTTATAAAGTGAATGAAATGAAGGATGGTTCAAGGGTTGTTGTTGTCAGACCCCCTTTCTCGGAATCATGGGCATTTTTTGTCAGAAAGTTTCATATTGTTAATGTGACGTTAGAAGAGCTAATTTCAGATGAATATGCCGGACTAGCCATAGAAACAATTCGTTATCTGATTAAAGGTGCTAGAATAATATCTATAACCGGCTCTCAAGGTTCAGGTAAGACAACTTTGTTAATGGCAATGGTAGAGGCCATTTATGGTACGTTAACGCTACGTGTTCAGGAAATGGCTTTTGAGTTACATCTTAGAAAAGTATATCCGATGCGGAACATATTAACTTTCAAAGAAACATCCACCATAACGGGGCAAGCAGGAATGGATGTCCAGAAAAAAACCGATGGATCTGTAAGTATTTTGGGAGAGATTGCTACAGACGAAGTTGCAGTATGGATGTTGCAAATGGCCCAAGTGGCATCTTTATTCACACTCTTTACCCATCATGCCAAATCTGTAAAAGACTTGGTTTTATCTCTAAGAAATTCTCTTTTAAAATGTGAAGTTTTTAGAGATGAAAAAATTGCTGAGCAACAGGTGGTGAGCGTATTGGATTTTGATATTCATTTAGAACGGGATGGAGATGGCAAAAGGTATATATCCAGAATAACTGAAATCGTAGCACTAGAGCTTGAAGCACCTTATAGTAGAGACTATAGGGAAAAGTCGAATCAGACAGATCAACAAAGTGCTTTCATGGACACGATGACGGATTACTTCACACGTATGACAGATCGGAAAAAGTATGAAAGCAGAGATATTGTAGTATATGATGAGGGGCGTTATAAAACGGCGCACAGAATGAGCAAGAATACCATTAAGGAGATGGAAAAAAATATGTCCAAGGCGGATTATCAAGCCTTTCTTCTATTTCTAAATGAGAATTGGGGTTGTGTTTAATGGATTATGAGTTATGGATGTTTATAGGTATCATGCTTATGATAATGGCTTTTGGATTGATGTTCATAGCCAAAGTCATAGATAAACGGATTAAAAAAAGGCAGTTACACTTAAAGGTGAAACAAAATCAAGAACAGGTCAATAGATATTATTTGCGGATGTACAAGTTATTATCAGGGTTTTGCCTTACAAGACATAAAATAGCAAATATACGACTTAGAATAGAAATGATTGGACATACCAATGAACGGGTCATTCGCAAAAAAACAGTTAAAATTTATCTAATAATTACGGTACTTATGGTGCTTTTAATGGCAGGGATGATTATTATAACAAGACAACCTATATTGCTTATGCTACTTTTTTTAGCAATATGGCTTTTATCTGAAACTGTAATCGACTTTCTAGTCGAGCGCCTTAAGAATCGACTCTTGTATCAACAACTCAAGTTTAATGACATGGTAAGGCATAAATATTATGAAACCTATATGATTGACGAAGCAGTCTATGATGCTTGTCAAGAGTTAGGTGAAGATCATTATGAAATATGTATTCAAGGAGAACGGATTCATGATGTTCTAAGGGCAAAGGATGTTGAAAAAGAAATATTAGCATATAACGAGACAGCACCTAATAAATTTTTGAAAATGTTTTTAGGACTGGCCTATATCACCATGGAATATGGAGATACAAAAGTTGATGGGCATAGTGTTTTTTTGAAAAACATTGGGGATTTGACTGGCGAAATTAGGATTGAATTAAGTAAAAGAGAGAAGTTGAATTATGCTCTAAAGAGCTTAAATATTATTGTATTTTTACCGCTATTTTTTATTAATCCGGTAAAGCTTTGGGCCAGTGCTTACTTTATGCCTATGAAAGTTTTTTATGATAGCAGAGCCGGGTTTTTTCTTGAAATGTTCATCATTATGATGGTACTGCTTGCTTATTTCCTGCTTAGAAAGATTCAGCAGTTTGATGATCAAAAAACGGTGGTCAATAAAAAGAAGGTACTGGAAAAAACACTTTATGAAAAAGGTCTCTACCAAATTGTTGACTTTATTAAGCCGGCATATCATAAAGGACATTACTACAGACTGAAGCTTAAGCTTAAAAATAGTGCCAGTCATTTAGATGTGGAAGCCTTTATTACTAGGAAGTGTCTGTATTTTTTTACAGGGTGTATGGTGGCTTTGCTGGTTATTATTGCACTACAAATGAATACTAAAAAAATGATTTTGACAGCACCGACGATACCGGATTACTTTTTGGGCGGTCAACTTTCAGAGACAGCCCTTAAGGAGGCTGAAGCCATTACGAAGAAGGACCGAAGTTACTTACATAAAATGAACCGAAATATGGAACTAGAAGATGTAATTCATTTGTTAGAAGAAAGTGGCATTCCTGTTTCAGAAAGCGAAAGAATGGCACAGCGAATAATGAAAAAACACCGAGTTTTTATAGATCAATACATAAAATGGTGGGAAGTACTACTTGCACTTATCATAGGTATCTTATCTTACAATATTCCTGAGATTATGTTGATTTTTCAAAGAAGAATTCTAAGGTTTGATGTGGAAGATGAGGTTATGGGTTTTAGTACCATATTGTTGATGTTAATGAATCACGAGCGCCTGTCTCTTATGGATGTCCTTGAATGGATGGCCTTATATGCTTATACTTTTAAAGCACCCATTCAAGATTGCATTAATAACACTTCTTCAGGTATGGTGGATTCATTAAAAAACCTAAGAGATACATCTGATGATTCAAGGTTTATACGTCTGGTGGACAGCCTAATACTAGCAGCACAAGACATAACGATTAAACAAGCCTTTGATGAACTTGAATCAGAGAAAAGCCATTATCTGGAGGAGAGAAAAATAACCAATGATCAGGTCGTAGAAAAGAAAGTGAACTTAGGGAAAATCATAGGCTTTGCACCGGTATATGGATTTATACTACTATATATGATTTATCCTATGATTGTAAGCAGTATGGCAGATATGGAGTCATACTTGAATCGAATGATGCAACTATAATAATAATCTAATATGGGGGTGTATGGAATGGACGGTAATATTCAAAAAGCTTTATGGATTGGGGTAAGTATCCTACTTTTTGTTGCGGTTGTTGCGATTGGTATGTCGGCTTACGGAAAAGCATCAAAAATGACAGATGAAAGTATGAATAATCTGGATAAACAAGCACAGCAGCTGGCAAATGCAGCATATGGGGTATATGATAATCAGTATGTTAGCGGAACACAGGTTATTAATGCGATAAAAAGCTATAAGGCGACACCAGAAGAAATGCAAGTGATTGTAGTAAAAGGTGGTTCATCCACTTACTATTTGTCTACGGGATCAGCTGATACAGGTACTTTGTCCCCGATTGCTGAGGGTACAACCAACAACATGTTGAAATCAGCACAGGATAAAAATAATGCAACAGCTTATATTAACCCTTATGGGGAATTCTACGCTACTGTGGTGACGGATGTTAATGGTATCGTGAGGGCGATACGGTTTGAACAACAATAATGATGCATGACAATATAGATCGGGTTCTAGAACTGTCATTTGGGTTTATGATTTTTATATTTGCTTTAAGTGTTTTTTTTAGAATGGACGGAAAAATAACCAACTATATGAAGGTGGCGGATGCCCACTTACAACACGACCGACAAATTGTAAAAGGTACAGATGAGATTTTAAATAAAGATGTTTCTATAGGTACTTTATTTTTTATGATAACAGATATGGACAACAAGGGTAAAAATCAAAAGATGGGTGACGAATTGTATATGATTAACAAGAGTGGGGCACTAGAGATTAAAATAAATGGTGTTTTGTTTCCTATAGTGACAGACCATGTCGGTATACAAAGTCTTAGAAAGGCAATGAATAATCTTAGATCCTATACATATTCCCCGGAAATAATAGTAGATCATCAGGGAAATATAATCTGCATCGAATATTCAAGCTATTAATGGAGGCCAAGGATGGAGCAAGCCTTATGGAAAATACTGGGGATTATTTTGTCGGTAATATTGATGTTCGTTGTTCCGATCATGAACTTATATGAGCGTCAAGATAACATCAGCTACAGTATAATTACAACACAACTCAATCAAATGACGGACAGCGTAAGAGACATCGGTGGACTTGATGCATCGGCATATCATGCATTTTTAAGAGCCTTAGACCAGACAGGAAACGGTTATAGTATAAGTATAGAACATTATGAAAAGGTGTATGTGCCAGTTTATAATGAGGGTGGTTTGTTCATGGAGGATTATCACATTAGTTATGAGGGATCCTATAAAGATGATATTGAAGCCGTGCTAAATACCGGTGGTTTTTATCCTATGAATCAAGGAGATATGTTTTTTGTAAGTGTGCAAAATGTCACACCAACTAAAAGTCAGATGGTAAGACAGATACTTCATGGAATGGATTCTAGTTACCCTACTCTTATTGTGAGAGGAGGTGGCATGGTAAGACATGAATCTTATTAAGTTTGCCATACTATTTACGATTATAACCTTACCCTTTTATATGATTCATAATTTTAACACCCATCGCCTAGCTCAAAGAGAACGTTTGAAAAATCAATATGAATATATCATAAATAGTGCTATAGAAGATGGTACCTATGTCCTAAAAACGTATTCGAAAAAAAGTTACGATGAAAGTAGAAGAAAATACATTAGTATTGAGACAGAAGAAGTTATTGAAGCTTTCTTGAAAACTTATCATTATGGTTTTAAAGCTTTTAGCGATACGGCAAAGCACCAATTCAATCAATACATAGTGGCAATTGTGATTATTGGCTATGACGGTTACTATCTTTATGGCACCAAACAGGTCACAGATGGGTCAGGCGTAGCGAGTCATATGCCGGTGCTAAGTGAAAAAAAGCCATACATTTATGAGGACTTGGATTTTACCATGAAAATGACTTTAGATGATTTTGTTGAGATTGTGGACATAAAGACCTGGGAGGTGGAAAAGGGAAATTTTGCATCCATTGTTCACAAACCTTCGGGCATTAATGAAGTGAACTTTGAACAAATAAGAAAAAGAACCATAGTCACTTCCGTTGAAGAAGGTTTGAGAAATGCCGTTATTGGCCATAATCAATGGGCGAAGCAACAAGGCATGTTGTACGAATTTATAGTACCTATAGCGGATAACGATCCTTGGAGTCGCAGCTTAGATGATATCGGTCTAATGGCATGTATTCAGGGAGCACCCCTTGGATATGGCGCTTTCCTAGATTTCTTTTCTTTTCATCAAAGCAATGTTTTGAAAATACAAGCTATAAATGGTTATGAAGATATGGCGGACGGTTCTTTCTATTATTGTGACCATAGATGTACCCATGAACGAACGGACAATTTGATTCAGGTTTTTGCAACCAAAGAAGCGGCAGCAAGTGAAGGTTTCTGGCCATGTCATTATTTGAATAAATGAGTACAATAAAACTATGTATTTGAGAAACCGAATGAGAAAGAAAAAGCGCTGATTAATCAGCGCTTTTTCTTGATGAAATAACGATCTTTTATTAACCCAGATCTTAAATAGTTAACAAAACTAAATAAATCTGATTTAGTTTATTTTGAGATAGACTTTCTAGATTCTTTTATCAATAAAGTCTTATCTTTATTCTTGCCCTTTGGCCCAATATCATTTAATATGAGTATAGGTCTTTTAATATCTTTTGATGGATTAAGATGTTGAGTACCAAAAGAGGTGATAGATGATGGAAAAAACCCTGTATAATCAGATCAATGACTATTTTAAGAACAGACAGTATCAAAAGATTCCAACAGATATTGAGAACGTAACCATGTATGGTGTCTATGATAAGAGTAATCTTTATCTCATTAATGTGATAGAGCTTGGACCGGAGTTTTCCCTTGACCCGGAACGGTATTTGGAATATAAGCAATTAACAATGCAGCAGTTTAGTAAAACTGAAACGGATAAGGTCGTTTTGCTTAATTTGATTATAGCAAAAGAGACACAAGTCCTATATGATGCTTTTAACTTTGTACCGGACCTTAGTGAAAAATTTATTGATGTGGTTTGGTTTATCAATGAAAATACAAGAAAGTTGCAGATTCCTAAGCGTCAACTAAAAAATATACTCAAGATTGATAAGGAAGTAAGAAAAATATTAAATAATGAACAAATAACCTATTATGAGTTAAAAGCGAGAAAGGCATCCATTTGGATAACTTGGGTGTTGATGGCTATCAATATCGCTATATGGGTGAACATGGAAATAAGAGGTAGCTCATTAGAGATAGAGACATTGGTTAGAAGTGGTGCAATGAGTTTCCCACTAGTTGTGTTAGAAGGTGAATACTACCGTCTTGTTACGGCTATGTTTTTACATATTGGTGTGGTTCATCTTTTCTATAATATGTTCAGTCTTTATATTTTTGGCTACCGTCTTGAACGATATCTAAAAATATGGCAATATATGCTAGTGTATTTGGGATCAGGATTATTAGGTTCCTTGATGAGTTTAGGAGGTGCATATGTTAGTGGCATATATCCGGTTGCAGCTGGAGCAAGTGGTGCTGTTTACGGACTCATTGGTAGTTTGTTGGTGGTGACCAATAAGATTAAGAAACCCATTGATGGGGTCTCAAGTTATATCCTTTGGGTTATGTTCGGTATCGGTATCGTTTTTTCGGTTTTGACCCCCAATGTAGATATATTGGCTCATGTAGGTGGCTTTGCCGGTGGAATTATGTTGACCCATATACTGTTGAAGCCGGCACAGAAAACGGACGTATTGTGAGGAGAACAACATGAAGCAGTTGGCAATCAAAGAGTTGATGCGAGAATGCTCAGCGTATATAACGGAAAAAACCAAAGACATTCATAGTTTGGTCGCCGGAAGCGGTAATACAAATAGCAAAATCATGTTTATAGCACCTTGTCCATCGGCGGAAGAAGAAGCAACAGGTAATTTTTTTGAAGGTGGTGGCGGTGAAGCTTTCGATGCTTTTTTAGAGCGTATAGATATGAAAAGAGAAGATATTTATCTTACCTATGCTGTTAAGTATCGACCTTATAAAGTTAACGCAAAAACCGGTCGCATCTTATCAAGAAACTTAGAAGAAGATGAAATTAAGATGTTCTTACCTTTTTTACATAGGGAAATTGATTTAATTAAGCCGATGCTTATCATTCCACTAGGGACAACTAGCCATAGAGTGATGCATGATTTTGAACCAGCAAAAAGCGAAGATGTTGGAATTAAAACAACGGTTCATATACACGATAAGTCCTATCAACAAATATTGCTCCCTCATCCTAGTGAACCTGCATTTGTTGGAGCAACAGAATCAGAAGAACTTCTTAAAAATATAAGTGATTTTAAAACAGACATTCAAGAGGAGAAGCAAGTAGAAGAAGAAATGGGCCGAAAAATAAGTATGGGATCCATTAAACTTCAAGAAAAACCACCTGTAAAAAAGAAGATTGTTCTAAAGCAGAGAAAACCTAGAGTTTCAGGCAAGAGAAAAGTCATTTTAATCTATGGAGGCAATAACTTGGCCAATGATCCAACCTTAGTTGCGGCAGAAAGAGTCAGTAGTGTTCTTGCGGAATTAAATGTTAGTGTGAAAAGACTAGATTTGTATCAAGATGGCTATAATATGGAGGATTTTTTTGAAGCGCTCAGTGAATCAGAAGGTGTTATACTTGCAACAACAGTAACATGGTACGGTATTGGCGGTTTGATGCAAAGCTTTTTGGATAAATGTTATGATAGCGGCCAATTTGCCTGTTTTGAAGGCGTTTATCTTTTTGGTATCGCTATCAGCAAGCAAGCCTATGAAAGAGATGCTTTAAGTCATTTATTAAAATCTTGGGATATCCTTGGTGGTGTAGAGGGTACAACTCTATGTGCAAGTATAGAGAACTCAGCAGACCTTGAAACAGATAAAAATCTATTGAATGCAATTGATAAAAAAGCAGAGGATTACTATCGCGTATTAAATCAGCAAAGAAATATTCTACCTACCAGTATCAGAGGCAATAAAATACTCATGAAGCTTTATGTGCCAAGTCATGAGGGTGAACGTGAGATTGAATCTGAAGGGGAAGGCATTGGAAAAGAGCAAGGTTTTGAAGGTGGGACGTACGCAACAAAATCGCAGATTTCCAATTACGATGAATTTATTGAAAAGCAGCAAAAAGACATTGAAGATATTGCAAATCTTTTTAAAGAACGTCTTTCTAACAAAGGTGGATTGGTACAGAAAACTTATCCGGAGCTTTTTGAATATAAATTTAAACCGGATAAGACTTTTCCGGATTGTATCATTAGTTGGGTTATTGAGGATAAAAAGAATGAAAGCTTTATTCTTGACTTTAAAAGTGCGAAACTTAAATCGAAATTTGGTACAGATCAAGAGGCAGATGTGGTCATGAACTGCAATCATGATATCATGAAAAAAATAACAGAAGGTAGATTGACGGTGCAAAGGGCTTTTATGACAGGTGAGATTAAAGCCAAAGGCAATTTTACCTTATTGTATAAACTGGATCAGCTATTTGCGTTCTAGAAAGTAAAGGTTATTTTAAGAAAAGGTATAATGAAAGGAGCATAAAATGAGTAAATGTTTGTTTTGTAGTATTGCATCAGGGGATTTGGATTCAGCAACCATATTTGAAAGCAGCGATTTTCGGGTCATATTGGATAAATTTCCATCAGGTATCGGCCATACATTAATACTACCGAAAGAGCATATTGAGAATATCTATGATTTGGACGGAGAAACGGCTGGCAAGATGTTTGCTCTAGCGACGGTTATTGCAAAAGCATTGAAAAAAGTATTAAAGTGCGATGGATTAAACATACTCCAAAATAATGGGATTGCGGCCGGACAAACAGTCATGCATTTTCATCTTCATTTGATTCCTAGATTCGAAGGCGATGAGATTAATTTTAAGTGGAAGACTAAGGCATTTTCAGATGATCAGATGCTAGAATTGGTTTCAGAGATATCTAAAGAAATCTAAGGAATGAAATAGAGATAAGCCCATAGAAAAGTACCGGATGCTCATGAATCATTCATAGGCATCCGGTACTTTTTGTAGGTGTGTTTATAGTTTATTCGTCACTAAACTTTCAATAATATTTAGGATATGTCTGGTGCCGTCGGCAAAAGCATACGTGGCCATCTTGTCAACAAAAATATTGGGATGTTGGTATAGATAAAGAATGGACTTTACTAAGGTCTTAGGTGTTAGATGCTCTTGTTGTAGTACCATGCTGTAGCCAAGAGCTTCAAAAGCATCAGCATTAAGAAGCTGATCACCTCTACTTTGTGCCGCGGGCAAAGGAATTAATAGATGGGGCTTCTTAAGAGCCACCAGTTCGGTGATGGTATTAGAACCGGCCCGACTTACGACGACATCCGCCATGGCATAGAGATCAGCCATGTGTTTACCAACAAATTCATACTGCCTGTAACCTTCTAGGTGGTCATAGCTATGATCTATATTGCCTTTCCCACATAAATGAACGACATGAAAGGTTTTTGTTAGCTCGAGAAGACTATTTCTTAGACAGTCATTAATGCTTTGTGCACCGAGGCTACCGCCGGTTACCATTAATATGGCTTTATTATGGTCAAGATGTGTATAAGCATGGCCCATTTGCTTGTTACCAATAAGAAGTTCGCCTCTTATTGGTGCACCGGTATGGGTACTTTTTGTGGCCGGTGTATAAGACAAGGTACTTTCGAAAGTGGTACAGATTTTTACGGCAAACTTAGAAGCGATTTTGTTAGCCAGACCAGGGGTCATATCAGATTCATGTATGACCACAGGAACCTTGTTGAACCATGCAGCTATTACGACAGGTACGGTTACAAAGCCACCCTTTGAAAACACTATGCTTGCTTTTATTTTATGCATTAAGAAGATGGACTCTAGGGTTCCGAAAAATATTTTGAAAAGATCTGTAAAATTCTTTAAATCAAAATACCGCCGTAATTTTCCTGAAGCGATGCCATGGTAAGGTAAGCCTTCTTTTTCTATGATTTTTTTTTCCATGCCATTCTTAGAACCGATGTACTCCACATGGTAATCATTTTCTCTGAGATAGGGCAATAAAGCTAAGTGAGGCATAACATGACCTGCGGTGCCACCACCTGTAAGTATAATTTTTTTCATTAGAACCTCCAAGGACCATAGTCTCTATTCATGGTTAAAGGGTCAAAAGTTGCTTTTGATACCTTAACAATTTATTATGAATAAAATAAGTTTGAAAGTCAATAGGTATACAATATTTCATATTGACATAAAAAAAAAAGATGCTATAATAAATATAGAAAACCTTTTCTAAAAGGAGGAACTCATGAAGAGAGCGACTATACAAGATGTTGCAGTAGCAGCAGGTGTTTCCATTACGACTGTCTCAAGGGTTATTAACGATAACTATCCGGTTAAGGCATCAACGCGAAAAAAGGTTGAAGAAGCCATTGATATACTTAAGTTTAAGCCTAATTTATTAGCACGTAGTTTGATCCAAAATTCGACAAAAACAGTAGGTATTTTAACGCCATCAATAGAAAACCTTTTCTTTTCAGAAGTCATTAAAGGTGTTGATAGTATTTTGAAAGAAAAAGGGTATACCACCTTTCTATGTCATACGGAAGGTGAAGCTTCTAATGAAATTGAGGTGATTCATAGTTTGGTAGATCGCCGCGTAGATGGCATGGTTGTTCTTGATCCAAGAAAAGAAAATGTGGTATCAGGTTACTTTGAAGAACTTGCTAAACGACTACCTCTATTGTTGGTAAATGGTTATGCTCAAGGTATTGGGTGCAGTTATGTTCTAAATGATGGGGAAGGTGGCACCCGCATGGCCTTAAAATATTTGATTTCAGAAGGATGTAAACGAATTGTTTTTTTGCGAGGCAAGAAAAGTCATTCTTATGATATTAAGGAAGAGGTCTATATAGAATTCATGAAAGCGCACGACATGGAAATCAAAATTCTAAGAATAAAGGATGGGAATGATATTAAAACAGTGGAACAGGCTAAAGAAGCTGTAGCTAATTATATTCTATCCGGTGAAAGACCGGATGCTTTATTAGCGTGTAACGACTGGATGGCAGTAGGCGCCTTAAGTGGTGCCAAAGCAGAAGGATTAATAATTCCAAAAGATATGCGTATCATCGGGTTTGACAATACCATCGTATCTATGATAACCGAACCTAAGCTATCTACAGTCGATCAGCAGATGATGAAGCTTGGACAATTAGCGGGTAACCGCATATACAAAATGATGACCACAAAAGACATAGAAAACCAAAAAACCTACCTAGAAACAAAACTTATGATTAGGGAGTCTTAACTAGACAAGCATAAAAAGAGAAGGAGAAATCTTCGATGAAAAATATAACTAAAAAATCCATGAAAGCATCTTTTGAAGCCATTTATGGTGAAGGTGGAGAAGTACGACATTATTTTGCACCAGGGCGTGTGAACTTGATTGGAGAACATATCGACTACAATGGTGGTTTTGTCTTCCCATGTGCATTGGATTTTGGCACTTATGCTACAGTTCGATTAAGGGATGACTATCAAGTAAGCTTTGCAACGTTGAACTTTGATAAAAAGGTGACAGTAGAGTTGGATCATATTCTATATAAAGAAGAGGACGATTGGACCAATTATCCCAAAGGGGTAATAAGAACGTTTTTGGACTTAGGGATCTCACTAAAAGGCTTTGAGGTATTGTATTATGGCAACATACCGAATGGTTCAGGCTTATCTTCATCTGCTTCTCTTGAGGTCTTGACCGCGGTTATGATTAATGATTTATTTGAATGCAATCTGGATAGAGTAGATTTGGTAAAGATGAGCCAAAAAGCTGAAAATGAATTTGTTGGTGTCAATTGTGGCATTATGGACCAATTTGCTGTTGGCATGGGTAAGGCAGATCATGCAATTTTACTAGATTGTAATACACTTAAGTACGAGTATGTACCTCTTAAGCTAGAAGGCGTAAAAATAATTATTAGCAATACCAATAAGCGTAGAGGTTTGTCAGACTCGAAGTACAATGAACGTCGTCGTGAATGTGATGTGGCGGTTGCCGACTTGAAGCAAGTATTAGATATAGATTACCTCTGTGATTTGAATGGAGAGACTTTTGAAAAAAACAAACATTTAATCGAAAATCAGGTGGTAAAAAACAGAGCCGAACACGCCGTTTATGAAAATATTAGAACACTAGAGGCTAAGAGATTCCTTGAAAAAGGAGACCTATATGGTTTTGGGGTTCTGATGAATCAGTCTCATGATTCTTTAAGAGATCTATACGAGGTTACAGGAGATGCGCTAGACATAATGGTGAAGGAAGCAAGGAAAATCAAAGGCACGATAGGTTCGAGAATGACGGGTGCCGGCTTTGGAGGATGTACAGTGAGTTTGGTTAAGGAAGAAGCAGTTGAGCAATTTATAGAAGAAGTAGGTAAGCATTATGAGATGTTAACAGGACGAACGCCTGCATTTTATGTTGCAGGTGTAGGTCAGGGTGCAAGCAAGATTTAAAGGAGGACAATATGGCGATTTTAGTTTGTGGTGGTGCAGGGTACATAGGATCTCATACAGTAGCGGCTCTTGTTGCAGAAGGTGAAGCGGTGGTGGTTTTCGATAATTTAGTTACAGGACATCTTAAATCAGTACCTGAAAACGTAACTTTTTATAAGGGAGATTTAAGAGATGAAATGGATTTAGACAGAGTGTTTTCTAATGAAGAAATCGATGCGGTCATTGACTTTGCTGCGTATTCTTTAGTGGGAGAAAGTGTAAATCAGCCTTTAAAATATTATGAAAACAATGTATACGGTACAATATGTTTATTAAAAAAAATGGTTGAATATAAGATACCATATATTGTATTTTCATCTACAGCGGCAACATATGGAGAACCCAAACAAATACCTATTAAGGAAGAAGATCTTACAATGCCGACCAGCCCTTATGGAGAATCGAAGCTGGTGGTAGAAAAGATGCTGAGATGGGCAGGCGAAGCTTATGGTATTCGTTATACAGCTCTTCGCTACTTTAATGCTGCAGGTGCTCATGTGAGAGGACATATTGGTGAGGACCATACACCAGAAAGCCACTTAATACCTTTGGTGCTTCAAGTTGCCAATGGACTACGAGAAGAGATTATGGTGTTTGGTGATGATTATCCAACAAAAGACGGCACTTGTGTTAGGGATTATATTCATGTGACAGACTTGTCGGATGCTCATGTTTTGGCGCTTAGAAGGCTTCAAAAAGGTGGTGACAGTAGAATATATAACCTTGGAAACGGTAAGGGTTTCTCCGTCATGGAAATCATTCGAATTGCAAGGGAGGTAACAGGACATCCCATACCGGCAGTAGTTACAAACAGACGAGAAGGAGACCCTGCAACTTTAATTGCATCTGCAGAGGCAGCGATAAGAGAACTGGGATGGAAGCCGAAGTATGACACCGTTAAAGAAATCATTAAATCAGCTTGGGTTTGGCATCAAGCCCACCCTAAAGGGTATAAAGATTAATAAAATCTTACAATGAAGGAGTATAAATGGAGATGATAAAAAAATACATTGAGGAACTCATACTATTTGGTCTACATCACAAAATGATTGAAGCACTTGACATACCACTGGTGCGCAATCAATTATTGGCATTATTAAATGTGAATGAACCTTACGAAGGTAAGGTGGTGTACGTTGAAGATGAGATGCCAACGAGAATACTAGAAGAGATTGAAAATGAAGCGGTCCTGCTAGGGGTTATTGAGGAAAGCGTTGTAGAACGGGAGATTTTGGATGCGAAAATTATGGCAACCCTTATGCCAAGACAATCTGAATTGAACCGATTATATAATAGGATCAAAGATGAAAAAGGTGGTAAAGCGGCTACAGACTATTATTATCATCTGAGCCAGACGTCCAATTATATTCGAACAGACCGAATCGCCTTAAATAAGTATTGGCAGGCCGAAACCCAGTATGGCAATATGGAAATCACAATCAATTTGTCTAAACCTGAAAAAGATCCAAAAGATATAGAGAAAGCAAAGCATCAGCCACAATCCAATTATCCGAAATGTTTTCTGTGTTTAGAAAATGTAGGTTATGAAGGTAATCTAAATCATCCAGCCAGAAGTAACCATCGCGTGTTGCCTCTTAAGTTGAATGATGAATCCTGGTATCTACAATATTCTCCCTATGTCTATTATAATGAACACGCCATTATTTTTAAAGAAACCCATGAACCCATGAAAATCAATCTTCAAACTTTTAAACGTCTCGCAGACTTTGTTGAGAGTATGCCCCACTATTTTATTGGATCCAATGCGGATTTACCCATTGTAGGTGGATCCATCCTAAGTCATGATCATTTTCAAGGTGGTAGGCATCGATTTCCTATGGTGGACGCTAAAGCGCTAAGAACGTATGGGCGCACAGATGTCCCAGGTATACGTTTAGAAATGCTATCATGGCCATTATCCGTGGTTCGACTATCTTCTTTAGACAAGGCGCTTTTGGTTCAACAAGCATATGAGATATTTAAGCATTGGCAAAACTATAGTGATCCTCATGTAGACGTTCTTGCTTATACAGAAACAAAAGAAGGCGCTGTACCTCATAACACGGTGACACCTATCGCTAGAATCAATGATAAAGGTTGGTATGAGATGGATTTAGCCCTTAGAAACAATCGAAAGGATGAAGAACATCCGGATGGTATTTTTCACCCTCATAGGCATTTGCATCATATAAAAAAAGAAAATATCGGTTTAATTGAGGTGATGGGGCTTGCGGTTTTACCGGCTAGACTTGACTTAGACCTTTCTGATCTTTCAGAAGTATTAATGGGTAAGCGTTCCATGGATTTGGTTAGAGAAAAATATCCTCATCACTTTACTTGGTTTGAGTCCATAACTCAAGATGCCGGCTTTACTTGTAATGAATCAACAGCTAAGCAGATTTTAGAGCAAGCTGTGGGACGAAGATTTGCCCAAGTATTGGATTGTTCCGGTGTATTTAAGCAGTCTGAAGTAGGTCTTGCTGCTTTTGGTACATTTATTGAGAGCATGGGCTATTTAGAAACTGACTGAAAAATCAAGATTTGATTCAAAAGCTTAACAATTTCGTATATTACAACAATGAAATGCAATGTTCATAATTATTTTACAAGTTGGTCACTTTAAAGCCATAACTTTGCTTTATAATCAGTTTATAGCATTGATAGCAGTTATTTCATTTCATAAAACTCCCCTCATATAATATTAAAAAGAAAGAAGCTTTCCCCAAAAGCTTCTTTTTTTGTTCTTCTCTAGAAAAGTTTATGCTATATTAATGCGTTAAAGCACCGCGTTAATAATCAAGGAAATCTTTCCTGCCGGAACAATTTGCAAGCAAAACGCGACAAACTCGCTTTGTTCTTGTATAATAAGGTTAAAATGTCAAGGCTATATAGTTGAACTTTTGCATACAATATATAGTTATGAATGCATCAACGTAATCTATATATTGTATGTGAATTTAGTGAAACTTAGTTTTGACCCTTTAACCATGGTTAAGGTGTCAAAACTATATAGTTGAACTTTTGCATACAATATATAGTTATGAATGCATCAACGTAATCTATATATTGTATGTGAATTTAGTGAAACTTAGTTTTGACCCTTTAACCAACCATAATA
>NZ_JCBCDA010000112.1:0-4487 GCF_059865615.1 Petrocella sp.
TTTGGTTTATTCCTATGAAGCTTAATCCCTTCATCAACCACTTCCATAAAAATCGGACCATTCGGGTCGATCTTCATATCCTCTAATAGACTCATTGGTATTTCGATTGATCCGTCTTCATTCACCGTAAATTTGCCCATACTCTCCATAATATACTCCCTTTTTATCCTAGATATTAGTTTCCGTTGATCCTATTATATAACAAGTCCTAAGAAGATACCATAAAGCCTTAATATTAATACTTGATTATTGAAAAACATCATTTCTTTTTTTTTAGAATCTCCATAACTTTTTTAACCTTTTGTGATTGATCTTTTTTACAAACCAATAGTGCATCCTCACGATCTATGATGATCAGATCATCTATACCAATAACCGCAACTGTTTTACCCTTTTGTGATTGGATAAGATTATTTCTTGAATCTATGATAATATGGTGATCCTCAGCAATATTGCCATTCTCATCTGCTTGAAAGCCATCATACATGGCCTCAAAGCTGCCCAAATCATTCCAACCCACATCTACTGGTACAACCGCTACCTTATTGCTCTTTTCCATGATGCCATAATCTATGGAAACATTCATATTAATCTTAGAAAAAGCCTCGAAAGTAGTATCACTTGTTTCAAAAGCATCATATATTTCTCTTGCGTACTTCTTGACTTCTTTAGCAAATAAAGCCGAATCAAACATAAAGATGCCAGCATTCCAGTAATAGCCTTTATTGATGTATTCTATAGCTTTATCCTGTGTCGGCTTTTCTATAAAAGACTTAACCGAATACCCATTAAATCTCTTCTCGCCCGGTAAAATATAGCCATAACCCGTATTTGGGCCATCCGGCTCAATACCAAAAGTAATTATGGCATCTTCCGTCAAAGCTTCTGACTCCTTTATTATTGAGACTAGGGCTTGGTTTTTTGTAATCATCTGATCTGAAGGAAAAACCAAGACAAAATCATGACCTTCTTTGATGATTTTACTGACACCAGCATATATTGCTGGTAAGGTATTCTTACCCTCTGGTTCAACAAGAACATTTGCTTCCTTGTAGGCATAGCCTAGTTCTTCTACTTCACCCATGACAAGCGCCTTATATTTTTCATTGGTAACAACATAGATATCTTCAATACTTGAGAGCCATAAGCTTCTTTCGAAGGTCTCTTGAAAAAGCGACTTTTCCTTTCCCGGAAGCTTAATAAATTGTTTCGGATATTCATCTCTACTTAATGGCCAAAGTCGTGTTCCACTCCCACCCGCTAAAATGATCGTTTTCATCCTTTGTTTCCTTCCAGATATATCATCTTCATGTAAATCACTGGTTTTCTAAAACGCAACCTCTTGCCCTTGACTTAGAAATCAATATACAACAATATTATGATCTACATTCGTTATAATGCCTTCTAAGTTATTGCCATCAATGGTCACATTCTTAATGGTAGATTGGTACATATTCCTAATTCTCAAGGCACCTTTCGGTACATCTGTAAGGGCTGTCTGTTCAATGATTCTTATATTATCAATATCTAACTTCATTGCATTATCAATACTAAAGCCTAAGTCTACCCTTGCAATCTCAGTGTTCCTAACCGTTACGTTGTTTGCACCACTGAATATTAAGATACCAACCCTAGAATCTTCAACGCGACTATTAATAATCTTGATGTTGGTTGATTTATTCGTATTTGCATAACCGTTATATAGATGTACACCTGCTCCTGGTGAATTCTCAAACAAGACTTGATCAAAGGTAATATTACTTGTATTCTTGTCAATATATACGGAATGAAGGTACCTACTAGATCCCGCACTCGCATCTAGTGTTCCTTTTTTCATAGTAAAATCATTGGTAGTGTTCATCAATAAAGGTGTTAAGGATCTGTATATATGCGTATTTTCCACCATGATGTGTTCATTGATTTGACTGGTGCCAGATTCACCAAACTTAATACCCACATTCATATCATACATATTAACATCTTTAACCTTCAAATTATTAATTCCGGTAAAATGCAGACCCGTAACATTACTGGTCAAACTACCTTCAGCATATTTAAGACCTGGCCTATCATTTTTTGATAGGAAAGTCAATCCTTCAACTGTTACATTTTCAACATATTTCCCATAATCCGTAAGCATCATATTAACCAATCCACTTTGTGATGGCATGTATAGTCTTGATCCATAACCCCTAATATGTAGATTACTCTTCATTAACAAGGTTTTTGTTATCTTGTACGTCTTATTTTCACTAAAGACTAAGATTTTTTTTGTCCCACTTGCTTGATTAATAGCCTTTTGAATTGCGATCGTATCATCTGCTATACCATTGCCAACCGCTCCAAAGCTATCAACCTTTATAGTGTCTTGAAGCATTACAGGTGCTTGTGGAATTATAGGTTCTTCTATAACAATAGGTGCCTCCACTGGTTTGTCTAGACTTTGGTCTTTGTTTGACGAAGTTTCTTTGTCCTTGATCTTTAATCTTTCATATAGTGTTTGATCGATTTTATTATTATCTATCAGACTTTTTACAAGTTGTTTGTTTTGTCCTTTTAGATTAGTATTTAAGGTATAATAAGAGACTTCTGCAAGGTCACTTCTAAGAAACTTTTTGGAATTCATCTCACTTTTTTTGATGATACCCACTTCCACCGCTTTTTCTGTTGCATTAGACCAAGTAAAGTCATTTTTATCGTCATTATAGCCCAATAGTCTAAGCATAAAAGTTAAATAGGATTTCCTATCCATCGTATCAAAAGATCCAAAATGCGCCTCACTTATACCTTTCGTTAGTTTCATATTATAGGCATATTGAACATATGGCTCTCCCCATGCCGGTACATCATCAAAATCCACAACTTTCTTATTATAATATTGGGCTTCTTCTTCAAGCCCCAGCATTCTCAAAGTCAATATGAGGCCTTCAAGTCTTGTCGGTTCTCGGTCGAGTTCAAGACCTTTATCGCTTCCAATAAAAATACCTACTTCTGATAGTATATTGGCGTATTCCCTTGATGTTGCTTCTGCATCCACACGCACTTGTATTATACTTGTCAAAAGTATCGTTATCATAATCAAACTTGTCAATTTTTTCATATCGCTTACCTCATATAAGTAATTGCTTACCCTTATATCATCTTCGTTTATATAATATCCTATGAATGGGTATTATAGTCTTAACCGTAAATCCAAGTATATTACACATCATATATATCAACTGAATATATTATTGCGTATATATTATAACATGCATCTACCTAATAACCCAATAGGAATATCTTCAATTCATGAGCATTTTATTTTCTCACCTTAGTCTCTACTAAATAAATCTCTTGTATACACCTTATCTTCAACATCTTTTATTTCATCAGACAATCTATTAGCAACAATAACATCTGATATTTCCTTAAAAGCGTCAAGGTCTTTTATAACCCTTGAATTGTAGAAGGCTTCTTCTTCAAGTGCCGGTTCAAAAACGACAACTTCAATACCCTTGGCCTTGATGCGCTTCATCACACCTTGAATAGCGGATTGTCTGAAGTTATCTGAATCCATCTTCATGGTCAGACGATAGATGCCTACAACCTTTGGCTGTCTCTTAATAATCATATCGGCTATATGGTCTTTTCTCGTTCTGTTAGCATCGACAATAGCCGCCATTATGTTCTGTGGTACATCTTCATAGTTTGCTAACAGCTGCTTTGTGTCTTTTGGCAGGCAATACCCACCATAGCCAAAGGAAGGATTATTGTAATGACTTCCAATACGTGGATCGAGTCCTACTCCTTCAATAATCTGTTGTGAATTAAGGCCTCGCACCTCAGCATAGGAATCCAGTTCATTGAAATAAGCCACTCGAAGCGCAAGATAAGTATTAGCAAAAAGTTTGATGGCTTCCGCTTCCGTAGCATCCGTATAAAGAATATCAATATTCTCTTTAACGGCACCTTGGGCAAGAAGGTCTGCAAATACCTTAGCTCTCTTAGATTGCTCTCCCACCACAATCCTTGATGGATAGAGATTGTCATAGAGGGCTTTACCTTCTCTTAAGAACTCAGGGGAGAAGATGATATTATCGGTATCAAATTTTTCTTTAATTGATTCCGTATAACCTACCGGTACCGTCGACTTAATAATCATTACCGCATCAGGATTTATTGCAAGTACATTCGCAATAACCGCTTCAACTGTTCTTGTATTGAAGTAGTTCTTCTCTGGGTCATAATTGGTTGGTGTCGATACGATAACATACTCAGCATCTTTAAAGGCTTCATAGTTATCCGTTGTCGCTCTTAAGTTAAGTTCCTTGCTAGCAAGGTATTCTTCTACTTCCGGATCTGCTATTGGAGATTGCTTGTTATTAATCAGATCCACTTTTTCTTTGATGATATCAAGTGCTATAACCTCATTGTGCTGTGCTAAAAGTATGGCATTGGATAATCCTACGTAACCTGTTCCTGCTATTGTTATTTTCATTTTTCTT
>NZ_JCBCDA010000114.1:0-7305 GCF_059865615.1 Petrocella sp.
AAGACAAACTTTAGTGGTTTGTCTTTTTTTGTGCAAAAAAACTTGAAACAGCCACCTAAAAAACTTTATAACGTATTATACCAAAAAAACTGTGTCAAAAATTGACTTCAGGAACCGGATGAGTAGAATGCTAATGAATTCAAATTAGAACCAAGGATTTTATTAACTAAAAGAAGGCATTGAGAATTCAAATCCAATATGACGGGAGGAATTCTTATGCAAGTTATTAGAAAATTTGATGAGGATGGCATTTCTTTTGAAATGCTAATGAAAAGCATGATTACTCAAAAAGTAGATGAAGTCATCAATGATGCAGTATTTGATGAAAAATACGAAGGCAATCTAGGAGGTATTGATTATGAATAAAGAGGTTTTAGGTAATGAGTATGCGGCTATGCTTATTAGAGTGTCAACGAACAATGAGAGTCAAGATTCTTCATATGAAGAGCAGTATGAGATACTTGAAGAGAGAATGAAACAGATGGGTTATAAGCTTTTTAAAGTATATAAAGAGCGTATAACAGCAACAAAGGTGGATGGTCGGCGTGAGTTTGATGAAATGATGGCGGATGCGCAGATGGGAAAATTCAAAGCGATCTTTGCTAAAGACCTTTCAAGAATAGCTAGAAATCAAGAGGTTTCACATTGGTTTAAACGCATCATTTTAGAAAACCAAATTGAGCTTTTTGCGGTCGACGAAAGCGCAGGCATTATTAATGACCCATTGATGTATGGATTTAAAAGCTTGACCAATGAACACTATTCAGCGGATTTATCAAAAAAGATTAAAAATGCTTTTAAGGTAAAGATGAAAAAAGGTGAATACACACGTTCTGAAGCGCCATTTGGTTATTATGTTAAAGAAAAAAAATTATACATTTGCGAAGATGATTCACCAGATATTGTACGGAAAATATTTCATTTGTATTTACGAGAAGGCAAAGGTGTAGATTCAATAGCAAAGCTCTTGGATAGAGAGGATGTTGCACCACCCGGGCTTAGAAAAGGTAAAAAGAATGCTGGAATACACTGGCACGGAACATCAATAAAATATATCTTGACCAATCAAGCCTATACAGGTGATTTAATTCAGAATAAAGAAGAGTCTATTGGCGTCTTCACTAAAAAACGTAAAACAATTAGCAGTCCGATTATTATTAAAAATGCGCACGAAGCGATTATTAGTCAAGAATTATTTGAAGAAACGCAGCGATATATGGCAGAAAGGGCGTTTGGTCCAAGGCCGACGCCTCAAAAACATCTTTTTACCGATTTAATCGAGTGTGGTTCTTGTGGAAAAAAATACTGGTACCGCAGCGCCGGCAATAGATATATTTGTGCGGCATATGCCCGTCATGGTAGAAGTGTATGTTCTTCAAATGCTATCAGAGAAGATGTGTTAATTGGACTCATCCAAGGAGAACTTAGTGATCTGATTCAGCAGTATAAGATTAACGATTCATTAAACGAAGAAATCGATGAGAAATTAAAACGGAAAGTATATAAAGTGAATAATGAAAAAAAGCTTTTACTTGCCAAAAAAGAAAAATATGAAGACGCTAAGTCCAACTTGATTTTATCAAAAGTCATGAAAGAGATTACTGAAGATGAATTTGACGCTTCAGTTGAGTTACTAAGAACTAAGATTGATAATATTAATAGTCGATTGGACGAACTAAAAAATGCAAATGTCACAATAACTGAAAATGAAATCCAAACAAGATTAAAAGAACAATTCGCTGGTATCACAGATTTTTCAAGTATCAACCGTGAATTACTCAACCGTTTTATTAAATGTATAATTGTAAGAGGTAAAAATGAAGTTGAGATACATTATAGGTTTAAAAAGTAAGGATCAGCAACTTATAATAGAAAAAAATATCAAAAAAACTGGGTAGCTTCCCTTCGGAAAGCTACCCAGTTTTTTATTTAATCTTTTCTGTATAAATTACAGGGTTATGTTTTTTTACTAAAAGAACGATGGACTCTAGAGAATCTTCTTTAGTTAATCCTTTTTCGATCGCTACTTGAAAAATGTACTTATTAGCTTCTGCACTTAATTGATACTCATTAGACCCATCGGTCAGATCATATTGCGTTTGACAAACTTCTGCTGGATGTTCATTAAGACATTTTTTACAACGCCCATGATAACCAGAACTGGTGCTAATATAATGAATTTCATCTTCGTCATGGATGTCAAAAAATTGATCGCCTTCAAGCTTTTGGGTCACAAAATAGCTATGACACTGGATACATTTTTTTTCAAGTATATTGGACTCAAGGTCAAATCGATAATTTTTGGCACCTTTGTTTAAAAATTCTGGTGCAGAACGCTTAACGCCATTTTGATCCATGAATTCAAGGTTACCATTTTTAAAACTAATATATTTTGGCATACAACCAACTCCTTTCGTATGAACGTTATATAGAAAGATGATTATGCGTGTCAAGTGTTTTTTTTATTCTGTGGTTCACCAAATAATTGGTGAACCACAGAATATTACAAATGAAGATATACGTTCGTGATATCAAGTCGATTATGCCCAAGTCTTTTTGAGACCACAGTCCTTGCTTCAAAGTCTGTCAAGCCCTTTGATCGTAGTGTATGATACAACTCATTGGCATATTTGTGCCTCAAACTGTGAAAAGATGTTGTCACGCCAGATTTTCTAGAAATATTAATGAAACGTTGAAATGTTTTCATTTCCAAATGAGTCTTTTTACCATTTTCAACAAAAATCCGATCTGAATTTGTGAATTTAGAATTTTTCAGTTCGATTAAAAGTTGTTTTCCATCAGGATCAAGAGGTAAATACCGCTTCAAGCCACCTTTTCCAACAATTTCAATAGAGCCTTCTTTTAAAGCTCTTTTAATTTGAGATCTTCTCAATTTAAAAGCTTCATGTAGCCTTAAACCGAAGGTATCAGCAACTTGAAATAACTTGATATAATCCAATCTATTTATGTTTTTGGCTGCATGATAAAGAGTTTGAAGATCTTTATCTTTCATGCTCCGTTCGGAGCCAATCCGGTCGGATTGTGTTCTTGGAATGACACCCAGTTCTTTATTTGTTTTTATGATAAATTTGCCCTTCGTTTTTCGATCATAAAAAAATCTTATGGCGGATAGATTGGTGGTCACATAGCTTGAAGAATACTGTCCTTCAACCTTTTGAAGATGATTAATATAAGCTGAAATATGTTTGTTATTAACAGCGCTTAAGTTCTCTTTTCGATAGTTTTGAGCCAGAAATTTTGAGAAATCATGCATTGCATCACGGTACCGATCCCTTGTTTTAAATGATTTTTCATTTGTTTTCTTGAAAAAACTATCTACTTGGTTTTTTAGATTCATGTATATTTTTTCCTCTTTTTCAGATAATTCGTTTAGTTTCATAATATCAACCTCCTGTGTATGATGAATAGAGCCATATGAAAGTATGGCTTGTTTCAGTATTTTCTTATTTTATTTCAAATGGTTTTGGTGCTACAATCCTTCTATATATTAGCCTTCGTATTTTAACTGCGTCCTGCCACCGCCCGTCTCGAACATAATGTTAAATTTTAATTAGGTTAAGTTTTGAATTAATGACAGCTTAGCAGCTGTCCTTAGTTCAAAGCTTAACCGCTTAAAGGTCAATAATTGATCGAGACGGGCTAAATGCTTATGTTGAGTAATACGCTCCTGTAACTGCATTTGCAGTTGCAATTGTTCATTGCAAGGAGGTTGCTCGAAATGCTCTGGTTTGGAGTATAGGGTATGATAATTCTATGTTCGAGTGTGCGCCAAAGTAACAATAAGCGCTATATATGAAATACCTTCGTGAATCAATAAAATACCGTTTAAGATACAAAGTTCCAATATTTCTATCAATCAATCCAAGTATGAAAAAACATTATCCTAAATGATTATTTAGCATTTCAAGTTAAATTTATAAATAAATATTTTTTATGCTGAAAGCATTAGATAATCGATTATTTTAATCTGGAATAGACATGAACTGAACTCTGAAAAACTAAGAAGCAGCTTAAATAATAATAGTTATAGATTACCAAGTTTTATAAAATAGGATATGAAGCAACACAAAAAAGCGAAGCTCCAAAGAGTTTCGCTTTTTTGTGTTTGTAATCCATCAAGATTCAATTTAATCCTCTCGAATTATTTTATATATTTTACCATCTTTATCTTCAAAGTATTGTATGTATTTACAATTTAAGGCCACAGCTATGTCGTGTAATTCGGATTCGGGAAAGTTATCCCGACGAAGTTTGTTGCTAAGATTTTGACTAGACATGTTTAATTTTTCGGCTAAATCAGAGATTTTTATATTTTTACGTTTGCATAAATTTCGAATTATTTCAGACGATTTTCCTTCCATAAGATACACCTCACTTTATACTTGATTATACACTTTAAAATGATGACTATCAATAAAATTATTAATAGTAACGATAAAGTTTCAAAAAAACGGTTGACTTATGTAACATAAAAGTGTAATATAAACTAATAAATTATTAATACATTTTAAAGTTACAAAATTGATTGGATATGTACATAATGTTTGTTAGTTAGAAAACACTAAAACAAAGAAGAGGAGAATGCAAATGGCAAAAATGATAATAAGGATGCGTAATGGAGAAGTTTTGGAAGACACAAAAGAATCTATAATAGCGAGAGTTTCTGAACAAATTCTGAAAGAAATGTTTGACAAAGGTATTAATGAAAAATTAAGAGCAAAAGAAGTTTTGAAAAAATTTATTAACCACATTGACTTAACAGAAGAAGAAATTCAGAATATTTTTAGCAATTCGTTCGCCACAAGTATTAGCAAGTCTGTAGAAACTGTCGGTTGTGGGGTAAGCTCCAATGGAAATGGGTACTTTTATAGCGAACCACTTAGTCAGAAAAGCAATGAGGATGGTTCATTTGATGAAAAATCATATAGAACAAGACGAATTGAAGAATTGTTATATAAGCCAATAGCCGAATTCTTCATTGATATAGAAGATATGAAAAGTATCATAATTGCTAACAAACGGCCAGAAGGCTTGGGCAAAAAATCTGTTCCAGATATACTAGTTAGCGACATTGACCATGGTGTATTAGCGATATCGGATGTTTCAGTAACAGCTGTAGAAGTGAAATCAACTCGAGATGCGGTTAACATTGATGCATTACACCAAACATTAAATTATGTAACTAGATGCCATAATTCAATTATTATGTTTGCTGTACCGGAGAGTGAAGCGATGAAGGAGGCTAGAGAACATGTAGACTTTCACTATTCCTTTGGAATTGGAATAGGCTATGTTATTATGCAAGATGATTATTATCGTGATTTTGTTAATGGAAAACTTGATAGTGTAAATCTTTCTGATGTCAGCATAAAGATTATGTATCGGCCTTTGTGGAAACAAAAAGAACCAAGAGTCATTAGAGAATTTTTAAATAAGTTTGGAATTCATAATATTTCTGAAATGCTAAATTGGAACGGTAACTGGTCATCATAAAATAAAAACCAAAAAAAGACTTGAAATGTACAAAAATAATTGGATAGAGTACCTACGGAACGATAATTAGGCATTGATTAAAAAGGAGATTATTAACATGGATAAAAAAAATGTAACAAAGATAAAGATCAATGAGGATATAATATCCGAGCTAGACGAAAAAATTTTTAGTAAATTAATATTGAAGATGGATTCGATTGGACCACGAACAGAGCCATCAATTGAAAGGATTATTCCATATTCTTTAGAAGAAAGAGAATATGTTTCTATGATGGCAAAGCCGAGGTGTGAAATTGATGAATCAGGTAATCGTATAGCTTTTGTAGACTATGAAGTTGGAGAAGAACTAAGGTTTATTTTGGAAGGTGAAATGGCTGAATATGACCGTTTATATGAGATTGCTCAATTGAATTTTGAAAAATACTATAGGTCAGTCAACTTACACCTTAAAGAAATTGATGAAGGTTCAGGTATTTTTAAAGTCTATGGAATAGATGAAAGAATAAGCTGTTATAGCTCATTGCTTGAAGAAAATGTCATCAATAGGATTAAAGCAGCAATAGGAAATAAAGGGTATCTGATTGTACATGGATCATCAAAACTTTATGCAGTTATGGAAAAAATCAATCTTATTGAAGCTAAACTAGGGATTTATCTTTCAACTAATCCGTGGGATAAAGGTGACTTTGAATCTTATAGTTTAAAAAACGGAAAACTTGAATTAATTAGGGACGAAAGTTAAGGGAACACATTAAGTTAAATAGAGAAAGCTGAACCTTCATTGGTTTAGCTTTCTCTATTTATAATAGTACTGAATTTACATTTAAAAAAATGGAATATATTTCAATTAAACGTATGAATATACTATAACATTTGCTACAATATAAAGTGACGAGTTGGAGGCGTATAAAGTGGAATTTGCTCAAATAACGAAAGAGGTCAGAAGTAATCTGAATATGAGTCACAAATAACTGGCAAAAAAGGCACTTTATGATTTTTAAAGCAAAGGGACTTGAAGAAGAATTAATTGAGCATTTATTAAGCTGTTATAGAGAATAGATGAAAAACCATTGGAGGAACTATCATGATTACAGGTGAATTAAGAAGCAAGGTAGATAAAATATGGGAGATATTCTGGACAGGTGGCATTACCAACCCATTGTCGGTTATCGAACAGTTTACCTACCTATTATTTATAAAAGGACTGGATGAAAAACAAACAGATTTAGAAAGAAATGCGGAATTGCTTGGCATTGAAGTTGATAAAATATTTAGTGATGAACAGCAGAATTTAAGATGGCAGAAGTTTAAGCAATTGAGCGCCTCTGACATGTATGACATGGTTTCAAAAACAGTATTTCCATTTATCAAAACCATGCATGGTGATAAGGATTCAGCATTTACAAGATATATGGACGATGCCATCTTTATGATTCCAACGCCACAAATGCTAGAAAAAATCGTGACGAACATTGATTTGTTACCATTATCTGACGGAGATACAAAGGGAGATTTATATGAGTACCTGCTTTCAAAAGTAGCAACAGCAGGAACAAACGGACAGTTTAGAACACCAAGACATATCATAAAAATGATGGTAGAACTGATGAGGCCAACACCAACGGATATAATTGTTGACCCAGCAGCAGGATCGGCTGGTTTCTTGGTGGAAGCCGGTGAGTACCTTAAAAGAAACAATGAAGATTTGTTTGCCATAAAAGAATTAAAAGACCACTATAACAACGATATGTTTTTTGGTAACGATATGGACAGGACCATGCTTCGTATTGG
>NZ_JCBCDA010000117.1:0-36649 GCF_059865615.1 Petrocella sp.
AGACTTAGGATCTAGCGCTTTACGGCGTGGGGGTTCGACTCCCTTCATCCGCATTACAAAAAAAGAATCTACTGAGTAGATTCTTTTTTTGTGTTTAACTCATCAAACCTATTTAACCGACAGAGGGCATTATTTTGATATCGACCTTTCTCGGTGACTTCTTCTTCAAACCAGTCCGGTGCATCAAAATCATGTGCAGCTTCTAAGGATGGGAATTCCACCTCAGCCATGATGAGACCCTCAAGCCGATCTTTGAAGACATCCAGCTCAACGGTGTACTCACCATAAGGGACGAGGTATCTGGTCTTATGAATCAAATAATAATCCAACTTAGAAGACAGATGTTCAAATTCCAAAGCGGTTATGGAGATCTCGAATTCTTCCCGAGCAAGCAGTCCCTTACCCTTACACGTTAAGAAATAATCTTCATTGGATTTACGTATACGTATGACAGGACTGGTACTGATATAACCTTGAAGAATTTCTTTTTTGGGATAAGAGGCCAGTGGGCCGGGTGAAGATGACACAATGAATTTTCTTTCTATTTCCATTCTAAAAACCTCACTTTTATGATAAACTAGGGTTATGTAAAATGATATTAGGATTATCTTATATTATAAACCATAATCGAATAAAAAGTACATTGACTTATTGGATTATAACGGAGGTATTTTATGACGAAAATGGCAATATTTTTAGCGACCGGTTTTGAGGAGATTGAAGCGGTTAGTACCATAGATGTTTTAAGAAGAGGTGGCATGGTATTAGATTTAATATCTGTTTCCGGTAATTTAGATGTTACCGGTGCCCATGATATAACCGTAAAATGCGACCGCCTATTCTATGAGGTGGATTACTCAGAGTATGAAGTACTTATTTTACCAGGTGGTATGCCGGGTACGGAAAATCTCAGTAAACATGAGAGCTTAATGGCACTATTACCCGCTTTTTACTCATCAGGTAAAAAACTGGCAGCCATATGTGCGGCACCAAGTATACTTGGTGAACTTGGTTTACTGACAGGTAAGGAAGCTATAGCTTATCCCGGCAACGAAGTTCATCTCAAAGGCGCCAAAGTGAGTGAGAATGAAGTCGTAACAGATGGAAATATTATTACAGCTAAGGGTGCGGGGGTGGCCATGTCCTTTGGCTTAGAGATTCTTAAGTGGTATTTAGATGCGGATGAGGTCGTTGCACTTCAAAAAAAACTGATACTGACATAGTAGACAAAGAATCTGTAGCTTTAATGGTTATACAGATTCTTTTGAATTATGTACAGATTACTTCTTAATCAACAACGAAAAAGAGCCTCTTGGTCCGTAGAAGCAGATGGGTAAAAATCGTTTTCCACATGTTAAAATAGGTGTAGTAATCTAAATTCGACTGTGTTATAATGGTTTAATGGTTAAACTTGGGTCATTATGCCCAGATTCAAAAATGTAGCCTTAAGGCTGATTTGAAATAAATAGTCGGTTAAAGTGTTAAAAATAGGTTGCTTAAGATCAACCTACACATATAGATTTGACGCTTTAACCATAATTAAATAAGAATAGAAGTTAATCAAGGAGGAACAAATCAATGAACACAACAGTGGAAAAATTAGAAAACAGTATGGTGAAACTTGTAATCGAAGTAGATGCAAATGAGTTTGAGAAAAGTTTACAAGCAGCCTACTTGAAGAATAGAGGTAAGATTACTATTCAAGGCTTTAGAAAAGGCCGTGCACCTCGTAAACTAATTGAGAAGGTTTATGGTGCAAATGTATTTTATGAAGATGCTGCCAATGGTATTATTCCTAACGCTTACGATCAAGCGGTAGAAGAAACCGGACTTGAAGTCATGTCAAGACCTGAAGTAGATGTTGAGCAAATCGAATCAGGTCAAAACTTCATCTTTACTGCAAAAGTTGCTGTAAAGCCGGAAGTGACACTTGGGGAGTATAAGGGTCTTGAAGTTGAAAAAACAACTGTAGAAGTTACAGATGAAGACATTGAAGCTGAACTCAAAAGTGTTCTAGAGAAAAATTCAAGAATGGTTGGTGTTGTCGGTAGACCGGTAGAGATGGATGACCATGTTGTTATTGATTTTGAAGGTTTTGTAGATGGCACACCTTTTGCAGGTGGTAAGGCAGAGAACTTTAGTCTAGTAATCGGCTCAGGTTCATTTATTGATACTTTTGAAGAACAAATCATCGGAAAAAATATTGGTGAAACTTTTGAAGTTAATGTAACATTCCCAGAAGACTATCAGTCAGAAGCTTTAAGAGGCAAACCGGCAATGTTTACAGTAACCTTACATGAGATTAAGGCAAAAGAAATGCCGGTTCTTGATGATGAGTTTGCAAAGGATGTTTCTGAGTTTGATACGCTAGCGGAATATAAGGAAGATGTTGCAAAACACATTCTTGATAAAAAAGAAGCAGCAAGCAAACAAGAAAACCAGAGCAATCTGCTTAAAGCCATTATTGAGAAGGCGACAATGGATATGCCTGAACCTATGGTTGAGCTAGAAGCTGAAAATATGACCTATGAGTTTTCACAAAGACTTCAAACCCAAGGTATGAAAATTGAAGACTATTTTAGAGTGACAGGTCAAAATATGAATACACTAAAAGAGCAAATGAAAGGTCAAGCCATAGAAAAAATCAAGGTAAGATTAGTTCTTGAAGCCATAGCCAAAGCAGAAAACCTTGAAGTGAGCGATGAGGCTGTTGAAGCAGAACTGGTCACGATGGCAGAACAATACAACATGGACCTTGCAGTACTTAAAGAAACCATTGGTGAAGAAGAAAAAGAATCTATTCGTCAAGATATGTTGAATCAAAAGGCCCTTGACCTTGTCGTAGAAGCATCTAAAGAAGTGTAATAAGACAATTTAGATACAAGATTAGGCAATGCCAATTCCGACAAAGGAGGATGGTAATATGAGTTTAGTACCTTATGTAGTAGAACAAACAAGTCGAGGAGAACGTACTTACGATATCTTCTCAAGATTACTAAAAGACCGTATAATTTTTCTAGCTGAAGAAGTGAACAATACAACAGCTAGCTTGGTAGTGGCACAGATGTTGTTTCTAGAGGCCGAAGATCCGGACAAAGATATTCATCTTTACATCAACAGTCCGGGCGGTTCCATAACAGCAGGCATGGCAATTTATGACACCATGCAATTAATTAAGCCTGACGTATCAACCATATGCGTGGGTATGGCTGCAAGCATGGGTGCTTTCTTATTGGCCGGTGGTGCAAAAGGCAAGAGGTTTGTGTTGCCAAACGCAGAAGTCATGATTCATCAGCCACTAGGTGGCACTCAAGGGCAAGCAACGGACATAAAGATTCATGCAGAACGGATTATTGCTATGCGTGAAGCATTGAACAAAATCTTAAGTGAAAGAACAGGACAACCTCTTGAGATTATTGAAAGAGACACAGAAAGAGATAACTTTATGATAGCGGAGCAAGCAGTTGCTTATGGAATCGTTGATAAAGTCATCGAAAAGCGATAACTGAAAGTAGGTGGACAAATGGCTAATAAATTTGATGATAAGAAGCAACTTAGATGTTCTTTTTGTCATAAAACTCAAGATCAAGTAAGAAAACTAATTGCAGGACCTAATGTCTACATATGTGATGAATGTATAGAATTATGTGCAGATATTGTAGAAGAAGAGTTTCAGGATTTCAAAGAAGAGGTTGAGTTGGCCAATGTACCAAAGCCAATAGAAATCAAAACATTTCTTGACGGTTATGTTATCGGACAAGAAAAAGCTAAAAAGACTTTGGCGGTTGCGGTTTACAACCACTACAAAAGAATCCGTAGCAATAATGTTTCAGAAGATGTTGAGCTACAAAAAAGTAATATTCTAATGGTTGGCCCAACAGGATCCGGTAAAACTTTGTTGGCCCAGACATTGGCTCGAATGTTAAACGTACCTTTTGCCATTGCGGATGCAACCTCATTAACCGAAGCAGGCTACGTTGGAGAAGATGTAGAAAATATTCTATTGCGTCTGATTCAAGCAGCGGATTTTGACATTGAAAAAGCAGAGCAAGGCATTATATATATAGACGAGATTGACAAGATTGCACGTAAGTCTGAGAATCCATCTATTACGAGAGATGTTAGTGGAGAAGGCGTTCAACAGGCTTTACTAAAAATACTAGAAGGTACAGTGGCATCCGTACCCCCTCAAGGTGGTCGGAAGCATCCCCATCAAGAATTCATTCAAATCGATACAACAAATATTCTTTTTATATGTGCAGGAGCGTTTGATGGCCTAGAAAAGGTAATTGAACAAAGAGTCGGAACAAAATCTATGGGATTTGGAGCCGATATTGTAAGTAAGAAAGATGTTCAAGTTGGAGTTATACTTGAGAATCTATTGCCGCAAGATTTGTTGAAATTTGGTTTGATTCCGGAGTTTGTCGGACGTGTACCTGTAAGTGTTACCTTGTCAAACTTGACAGAAGAGGTATTGGTTCAGATTTTGACCCAACCGAAAAATGCTTTGGTCAAACAATATGTAAGCCTGTTTATGCTAGACGATGTTGAGTTAGAATTTGAAGAAGAGGCCTTGGTTGCCATTGCAGGATTAGCGGTTCAAAGAAAGACTGGTGCTCGTGGACTAAGAGCTATATTGGAAGAGTTGATGATGGAGATTATGTATGAGATCCCATCAGATGAAAAAATAGAAAAATGCATTATAACAAAGGAAACAGTAGAGAATAAAAGTTATCCTCAGGTTATAGTAAACGAGAATGTGGCAATGATTAAGAAAGACCAAGCCGTAATCAAACCAAGAAGTAAACGTAAAAGTGAAAACGAAACAGCATAATGAAAATATCTTAAGGGAGCTGTGGTTGAGCTCCCTTATTGCTTTTTGAACAAAAAGAGTTATAGGTTACCGTAAATAACCTAAATGAATCATCGAAGGGGGTTCGTATATGACTGAACATGCTATTTTATTGCCGGTTTTGCCTTTGAGAGGTATTAATCTTTTTCCCAATACAATCATGCATTTTGATGTAAAACGAGACAAATCAGTAAAAGCTTTAGATCAAGCCATGTTAGAAGGTCAGATGATTTTTTTGGTCGCCCAAAAGCAAGCCCACGTAGAAGAACCGGGAATTGTTGAAGATATGTATGAGGACGGGACCATTACAAAAATCAAGCAATTAATTAAATTACCCAATAAAATCGTTCGTGTCTTAGTAGAAGGCATCAGCCGTGGTCGAATCATTAATTTCTCAGACCAAAAATCATATTTGGAAGCCAATATTGAAATGATTGTGTCCATGGATGAATCTATAAGTATTGAAGAAGAAGAGGCTATGCGACGTATCGCTTATGAGTCTATTCATGACTATGAAAAAGTGAATCCTAATTTTTCCAAGGATACTTTAAACAATATACGTAAAATCAAACATATTGGTGAAATGACGGATAATATTGCTTTTAATTTAATGACATCCTTATCCAATAAACAAAGTATTTTGGGTGAAATAGAGGTTAAGTCCAGATTCAAGTTGGCTATTTCTATGCTAAACGCTGAAGTGGAAATCATGAAGCTGAAAAACAACATAAATAATCAGGTCAAACAAAAAATTGACCAGAATCAAAAAGAATATTTTTTAAGAGAACAATTAAAAATTATTCAAACAGAATTAGGTGATCAACAAGAAATTGAAGATGAAGTTATGGAATATATGGAGGCTGCGGACAATCTAAATGCCTCAGTGGAAATTAAGGATAGGTTGCATAAAGAGTTAAAAAGATTGAAGCGTATGTCAGCTTCATCTGCAGAAGGTTCTGTTATTCGAAGCTATATTGAATGTATCCTAGAGATGCCTTGGGGTGAAAAAACAGAAGAAAGTACGGACATTGAAAGCGCTAGAGGTATCTTGGATGAAGATCACTATGGTCTGGAAAAAGTCAAGGAAAGAATTATTGAACATTTAGCGGTTAGAAAAATAGCAAAAAAAACCGATAGCCCGATTATATGTCTAGTTGGACCGCCCGGAACTGGCAAGACTTCCATAGCAAAGTCAGTAGCAAGGGCACTTAACCGTCATTATGCCAGAATATCTCTGGGTGGTGTTAGAGATGAAGCGGATATTAGAGGACATAGGAAAACCTACATTGGTGCTATGCCGGGGCGTATAGTCAATGCCTTAAAACAGGCAAAAACTAGTAATCCTTTGATTTTACTGGACGAGATGGATAAAATGAGCTCTGATATGCGGGGCAACCCATCAGCAGCATTGCTTGAAGTCTTAGATGGTGAACAAAACGATAAGTTTAGAGATCATTATGTAGAGATGAATGTTGATTTATCCGATGTACTATTTATTGGTACGGCAAATAGCTTAAGAACCATACCGAGACCCTTAATGGATCGACTAGAGATTATTGAGGTACATAGCTATACTGTTAATGAAAAAGTACATATTGCAAAAGCTCACTTGATAAAAAAACAACTTGATAAGCATGGCTTGACAACAGGGCAACTAAAATTCAGTGATAAGGCACTTATAGAGATGATCAATAGCTATACAAAAGAAGCCGGTGTTCGAAACCTAGAGCGAAAAATCGGAGAAATATGTCGTAAAGTGGCTAAAGAAATTGTCATTGGTGAGAAGAAAAGGGTTCAAATCACGGAAAAGAATATTAAGAAGTATTTAGGCATTACCTTGTTTCATTATGATAAACGCTGTGATGAGCCGCAAATAGGCGTTGTTAGAGGTTTGGCTTGGACAGAAGTCGGCGGTGATACCCTGTCTATTGAAGTGAATGTCATGCCTGGTACAGGTAAGTTTGAGATTACAGGGCAGATTGGTAATGTCATGAAGGAATCTGCCAGAGCAGCCATTAGCTATGCAAGATCGATATCAGGCGATCATAATATTGATGAGGCATTTTATACTAACAAGGATATCCATATTCATATACCTCAAGGCGCTGTACCAAAAGATGGACCATCTGCAGGCATCACTTTAGCCACAGCTATTATATCTGCCTTGTCAGGCGTCAAGGTCCATAATAAGGTTGCAATGACCGGAGAAATCACATTAAGAGGGCGTGTATTACCTATTGGAGGTTTGAAAGAAAAATTGCTGGCAGCCAAAAGAGCAGGCATAGAAAAAGTATTGATACCGATTGATAACAAAAGGGATATAGAGAAAATCAGTGAAGAGATTCTGATGGGATTAACCATCGTATATGTCCGAAATATGGATGAGGTTTTAAAAGAAGCTTTAATTAAGGAGACAAAAGATGCAGGTAAATAATGTTAGATTAGAAGCGGTTGGTGTTAAGTTTGAACAATTCCCCGAAACGGATTATCCTGAAGTGGCATTTGCAGGTAGGTCTAATGTTGGTAAATCATCTCTCATTAATGCCCTGATTAATCGAAAATCATTAGCGCGCACCTCGGGACAGCCGGGAAAAACGCAAACCATTAATTTCTATAATGTAGAAGAACAGTTATATTTTGTGGATTTACCTGGATATGGTTATGCTAAAGTTGCAAGAGCGTCAAGAGAACAGTGGGGTAAAATGATTGAATATTACCTCAATAGAAGAGTGCCTCTTGGTATGATTATTTTGTTGGTGGACATTCGACATACGCCTAATGAAAACGATTGTATAATGATGGATTATATAAGGACAGCAGGCTTTGAACCGTTAGTCGTAGCAACCAAAGCGGACAAATTAAACAGGTCTCAAATCATCAAACATTTAAAAGTTATTAAGCAAGCATTGGCGTTACATAGCACCAATCAGATTATCCCTTTTTCGTCAATGACCAAGCAAGGTGCTGAAGCGATATGGGCGGAAATAGATCAATGGCTAGCGTTTGTTAGAGAACAAAATAGAGAAGAAGAACAGATTTAATCTGTTCTTCTTCTCTATTTTTCTCTAGGAAAGTCATATTCTAGCATTCAGCTTTAAAACATAGCTGAATGGTCAAGGTCTTTTCCTAGCGAACCGTTCAGAAACATGAGCAGGGCTCATAACGAAGCGAAGCTTCTTTGCTTGCTTATAAACATAATTTCTTATTCAAGAAGACTATATAAGAGCTGTTTATAGATTTCATGGCTTTTACTTTCCCAAGCATCACAGATTTTTAAAGCTTCCTCTTTTTTTGTTACCCTTAAATTAATCTCTATAAGATTCTTATTATCTTCTTTGGCAACACAATTAACATAAAAATCACCGTTTTTTTCAGGGATATAGTCAGCAACAACATCAAATTTAGACTTGATGTCATATTTATTTTTCTTGAGGTATATAATCATATCATCTTTGATGCTCTCAGGGATATGGTTCTTAAAGTACTCTAATGTCTCACAACCGGCATCGGTGATATCATAGAGCGTATGACTTGATATCTTGGAGGATTTTAGTAACCTAGCTTCAATCATCTGTCCGATATAAGTCTGAAGCGAAAAGTAATCTGTATAATCTAAAACCAATAAAAAATCAGAGAGTTGGGTATTAGATAGGGGTAACCCTGCTTTTTCAATTAGGAACAAGATCATAAGTTTGTTTAGACTTAGTTCATAATCGTTACCGGTCATGTTCAGGCCTTCTTTCATTGTTTTCTAATAACTTTCCTTGCCATAGTTCTCTATTTTTAAAACATTGATGAATTTTATTAAGAACGCCGCGTTTATTTAAACTCCATAAGGGGGCAATCAAATCTTCTTTTGGCGCATCACCGGTAATTCGGTGTACAACCATATTCGGATTTATATTTGCAATGGCGGTGACAATCAAGTTAGCATAACTATCTAGAGTTAATATTCTAAAAGGTTTTTCTTCATATAAACTGCCTAAATCCGTATTTCTAAGGACTTGTAGAAGTTGGAATTTTATGCCGTGGACTTGAGAACGATTGACATAAACAACACTTTCTAAAAATTCTGCATCTGTTTCTGTTGGAAGTCCGGCAATTAAGTGGACCACAACTTTTATATTAATAGCGTGTAGACTTTGGACGGCATAATCAAAAACTTCCAAAGGATAGCACCTTCTTATAAAACTTGAGGTTTTTTCGTGAATGCTTTGCAATCCTAGCTCTACCCATACGGGCTTTACTTGAACTAATTCCTTTAATAAGTTAAGAATGTCTTTTGACAAGCAATCCGGTCGCGTCGCAATGGAAAGACCTAAAATATCAGGTCGTTGGATGATGCTTCTATAAGTATTTCTCAAATAGTCTATCGGTCCATAGGTGTTGGTGAATGCTTGAAAATAGGCGATATAGTGTTGGCCTTCATACTTCTTTTGCAACAGGTCTTTGGCTATATCCAATTGTTTTTCAAGAGTTGAAGCTGAAGGTGTTGCAAAATCACCGGAACCTGAACTAGAGCAAAAAATACAACCTCGATGATCTAAAGTACCGTCTCTGTTTGGACAAGTTAAAGCAATGTTTAAAGCAATTTTGTATGTCTTTTGACCAAACAGCTGATTATAGAAACAGTTTAGGCTATAGTAGGGTTTCTGGTCAGGCCATATCATATGATACTCCTTTTTGCATTCTCTAGGAAAGTCTATGTTATATTAATGCGTTGAAGCCTCGCATTAACTATCAAAGAAGTCTTTCCTGCCGGAACAATTTGCTTCGCAAAACGAGGCGTAGCCTCTTTGTTATATGTCCCTATTTTAACAGATTTTAATACTAAAGTCATTCAAAAAGTGGCGATGGACAGTAAAATAACCACATTAAAGAATGTGGTTATTTTGATGAGGGGAGTATAAATAATTAATAAGGGGTTATATAGTGGGTACGAATCTCGTTCCAATAAGAAGGGAGAACAAAATTCAACCACGACCTAATTATAATATATGTATTTCTATAAAACAATACCTAAATTGAAAAAAATAAAAATATATTTTGGTGTTTATAGAATCTCTTCTATGGTTAGGTCAGTTGAAGTCATAAGATCGATAATTTCTTGATTAATTTGCACGATGGGCTTAGAGGGGGATGTGTTATGAATAAAAACAATCTTACCTTCACGCTGATCGGAAAGCTTTACATTTTCGCCTAAGTAGTTGTGGGCAATATTTTCAAGGAAGATGTACAAATACCGTGCATCTAAAAAGCCATAGGATTCCTGTTCAAACATCTGTATGACCTTAAAGGGTGAGAATTTCTTGTGATAAGTTCTATTAGAAGTCATAGCATCATAGGTATCTAATATGGCCAGTATTTTACCGAAGTCAGAGATGGAATCGCCTTTAAGGCTAAAGGGGTAACCACTACCATCGTTGCGTTCATGGTGCATAAGAACACCTTGTTTGATCCTTTCAGGAATCTTCTGATCTTTTAGAAGGTTATAACCCAATAGAGCATGTTGCCTGACAACTGCAAATTCGTCTTCATTAAGGCGACCCGGTTTATTTAAGATGGCTTGATCAATCTGGGTTTTGCCAATATCATGAACCAAACCGGCTAAAGTTAAATCTTCAATCTCATCAGAAGGCATTTTGAGCCAATGACCAAATATATTGCATAGCATAGAAACATTCAGTGAATGGACATAAGTGTGACCGATATTAGACCTTAAATGGTTCATATAATTAAAAAGCTCACTTTTGAGCCTTAAAGAACTCATAAGGGTTTCGGTGCTTTTGATTAATCTTTCAGGGTTTATACTTTTGCCATCACTGATGGCTAAGAGTTCGTTTTTAACAGATGATTCCTCTTGTACAAAAGTCTCTTTAAAATTCTGATAATTCACAGTTTTGGGTTCATATGCAACATTAGAATATTGGTCAAAAGTAGGATGCTCAGTGCTATAAGCCTGACGTTCTTGTTTGGTAAGTTTCTCGGCTGCATCAAGGGCAGGGCTAAATTCTTTAATAACAACACTTAGAATTTGATAAAGATTCATGCGAAATATATGCTTCTCAGTAATGGATGTATCCTTAGGGATTAAAAGCATACCATTTGGGGCAATAACATTTTCCGCTAATTCCATATGTATCTTTATTTGGTTCAAACTAATACGTCTGCGTGTATATTCGGTCATCGAGACTCCTTTGGCAAATAGGTCTTGCCTAAGTGGAATTTGATTGTTTAATGTAACGTGTTGGGGGACGGGTTGTGGCGAGGCATAGCCTCTATATTAATTATACCAAACTATGGTAAAAAAGGGAACTGACATCATGAGATATAGATTTTGTAAGTAGATCACGTATTTTACTATAGAAAACTGTACTAAGATTTTAACTGAATTGTTATTGAAAAAACATATAAAACACTGGGCAAGTATGTTAGAATAAATCGATACTTGAACTATAGAATGGTTAAAACATGCGACTTAGTTTTGACCATTTGATCATATGAGGATTAATGAATTAAGACGAAGAAGAGGGTAAGAAATGATGAAAAAAAAGCAAATTATGAGAGGTGCTATGTCTTTTTTATTGGCAGGTGCCCTAACAATACAACCTTTAACGATGGTGGTTAAAGCAAATGATACAACCTACTATGAAAAAATAACACAAAAGCAGGTGACCAGTGGGCTTATATACGAAACCAAAGCCAAGCTTACCAGTCGAGGCTGGGTGGATATTCATGTATTAAAAATGGATCTAAATAACCCTTATGTGGATTTGGATATTTTAAGGTCACCAAATGTTTTCGGTGAAAAACGCACAGTTTCTTCGATGGTCAACCAATCTGCAAAAACTGTTGCAGGGATTAATGCATCTTTTTTTAATATGAAAGACAACCCTTCGGATATCATTGGTCCCGAATATAAAGATGGTTATGTTGTGCTTCAAGATCTCTATAACCATTATGACAAAGGCGTAGCTTCCTTGATTCAAACAGAAGCATCTATCTTCTTAGATTTTTTTAGTGGTGATATTCGTCTTAGGAACTCATCAGGACTTGAGATGGATCTATATGGCATCAACAAAATCAATATACAAGTAAAACCGGTAATTTTTGATCAAAAAGCAGTTAAAACTACAGCTGAAAGTTTACGCATCAATAACTCTTATAAGATGGTAGTGGTAGATGGTGTGATTGTTGATCATAAGATGCCAATGGAAAATGTGGCCATACCGGATAATGGCTATATAATTTCCATGTATAAAGGCTTATATGAAATCTATTTTGAAACCTTTAAAATCGGTGAACAAGTAACATTAAGTATTGCCAACAGTATGGCCGATAACTCGATTAAGATGATTTTAAGTGGCGGTGGTAAGATTATTGAAAACGGCACCATTGTAGAAAAAGGAACAATTTTAACGAAAAACACCAATGCTCCAAGAACCGCGGTAGGTATTACTCAAAACAAGGACTACTTAATTGCTATGGTGGTAGACGGTCGAGGACAAAGTATTGGAACTACCCACGGGGAATTAGGAAAATACATGTTGGAATATGGCGCCTATAATGCTATTCATTACGACGGTGGGGGTTCTTCGAGTATGGTGTCAAGACCACTGGGTACTTTTACTTCAAACCTTGTGAGCAAACCATCGGATGGTGCTGAGCGTAAAGTGGTAAATGCTTTAGGCTTTGTAACGACAGCACCTGAAGGTCAACTAGAAAATATTGTTCTGGTACCTAATAAAAACAGGACAATGATTAATCAGCCTATTACCTTCACAGTCTTGGGTTATGATGAATACTACAATCCGATTGCTATAGATAACAATAACGTGAGTTTTACAGTAGATGGCCTACGTGGTAATTGGAAGGGTATGACCTATGTGCCAACCATTGCTGGTAAAGGGACGGTTTTTGTTCATTATAACGGAAAAACGGCATCTACAACCATCAATACCATAGACGGTTATATCGGTCTCGCCCTTGGACACAAGGTGCTTCAGATACCTCAAAACGGTACAGGACAATTTAGTCTTCTTGCGACAGACCGAGACGGTTATAAAACCGCTATTGATATTAAGCAAGCGACCTACAAAGTGGAAAACCCTAGTCTTGGTCAATTTGTAGGCGGTGTATTTAAAGCAGGTCAAAACGTGGGTAGGACAAAGGTAACCATCGGCCTAGATGGTATTGAAGTGACAGGTTACATTATTGTTGGCGAACAAAAGGCGTTGGTAACAGACTTTGAGAATTTTATACCAACAACCATGGTTTATCCTGAAACGGCAGTAGGAAAGAGTACACTTGACAACGCCCAAATTGTAGAAACTTCACAAAAGACCTCTGTTAAGCTGGATTATAGCTTTAAAAAAGCAGAAATGACCCAAGCTGTTTACACGGTATTTGAAAACAATCCTATTATTATTCCGTCTAAGGTCAATGGTCTATCCCTTCAGTTATATGGTGACAACAGTGGTCTCATGTTTAGAGGTAAGATAGTAGATAGTAAGAACGTATCTCACCTTATTACCTTTACCAATGCCATTGATTTTAAAGGTTGGAAGAAGCTGACAGCAGCCATACCGGCAGAAGTATCTTATCCAATTACAATAGAAAGACTCTATGTTGCTAGTGTCAACGCCAAAGCTGACATTCAAGGGAGTGTTTACTTTGACATGCTTGAAAAAAGCATACCTTTTGAAACGAGTTATTTGGAAGGCTATGATGTCAATAGCCTAAAAGATCCTTTACAAGAGGACATTGCCGTAGATGGAAAATTTAACATTTCTATTTTTGGAGCCACAAGTGGCCGTAACACCTTGTTGGATGAAGTTGTGATGACAAAAGCCTATGAGTTTATGAATCAAAGCGACCTGGCCATCTATTCAGGTTATTCAAATGTGGATGCAAGTAAGTTAAAGGGTAAGACGGAGATCTGGCAAGATCAGTTCAAAGTCAGTAATCATCCGGAAGTGAAGATAATTCACTTATCTACTTCTAAGAACTCCTTGTATAAAACAGACACAGCTCAGATTAAAAAACTAGAAGCAGAGCTTTCAAATACGAATCAAAAGCATATTATCTTAATTGGGAATAACAGCCCGGTCAAAACCGGTAACTTCACAGATAAAAGAGAAGCCGGATTAATTCATAGTATGCTTAGAGACTATAAGGAAAAGACAGGCAAGAATGTTTTCTATATCAATGCCAACGGCTATACTTTCGGCATTAACTATCTTGAAGGAATTCGGTATGTAGATATGAATGGATTGTGGTATAATGCACAAGGGAGATCCTTAAACATTAACAACCAGTTTTATGTGTTGAATTTTTATATGGATCAAAATGAGTTGCAGTATAAGATTGAGAACCTGTATACTGCAGTCAGCACCGAATAAAACCGATGGAGCATACGCATGAAATTTTTAAGTCTTAGTAAAAGAATTCATAATTCATCTTTTGGTTATTTACCTGTCAAAATCATTGAAGGTATTGTTGGTATTTTGACCCTTCGGGTATACACCGGCTTGTTTTCTACAGACATCTACGGAGAATATCAGTTAATCAATCCTTATATCAATGTTGTCCACCTTTTGCTTATAGGCTGGATTGCCAACGCTTCCATTAGGTATATCAGCAAGTATGTCAACAGTGATCAGGAAGAGCGAGAAGGTTTTTTTTCAACTTATTTTGTGAGTTGGTTTTTGCTAATAATCTTTGCATCATTGGTGATGATTATCTCAGTATTTTTGTTGCCTGGCGTTTTTGGTCAGATGAATCTACCTTTAATATTGGCGATTCTGATGGTACTTGTTGGGTATAGTTTTAATCAGAATATACTAAGTCTTTTATTGTTTGTGGACAAAAGAGGCTTAAATATTATTCTGTTGTTAACAGCTTCTATAGGTAAACTCTTATTAACAGTTCTAATTTTCAAGATGATAGGTAATACGGTCTTAGCTATTTTGTTATCTCATGGTGTTATTGACATAACAACTGGTTTAGTCGCTGTAAGAGCCCTTGATGTTGGGCATAAAGTTCGATTCAAAAGTGTCTCTATGGAGATTTTAACAACCTTTTTAAAATATGGTTTTCCATTAATCGGACTAACACTTACCATGGCCTTATTGAATTTTTCAGATAGATATGTAATCACCTATTATTTTGATAAATCCTATGTAGGGATTTATGGTGCCAATTATGCTTTGCCTGCAGCAATTTTTACCATGATTATGATTGGTATGAACAGAAGTTATTATCCTAATCTAATTCAGGCTTACAATGAACAAGAAGAAGAAAAAGTGAGTCGACTGTTGAAAAACGGTACAAAGAATTATATTCTCATTGCCTTGCCGGCTGCTGTAGGGCTTTTTGTGATTGCAAAGCCTTTAGCCATATTGTTCTTAGATCATAAGTATGTTGGAGGTAGCCATGTCATTGGTATCATTGCCTTTGGGATGTTTTTTCTTGGGTTAACTGAATATGTCAACAAAGGTTGGGAACTTAAAGGAAGTACATTTAATATTTTGCAGAACTGTTTCATTGCCGCTTTGTTTAATATGGTGATGAACATTCTATTTGTCGGGAAATATGGTTATATATTTGCAGCATATACCACATTCTTTGCTTACTTAATCTATTTTGCATTAAGTTATGTGTTTAGAAATAAGGCAATACCTTTTATTCTTGAGCCCAAGGTCATATTTAAGATTGTGATATCGGCCTTTATTATGGGAGGGGTTGTTAAAAGCCTTATCTTTTGGATGGGATATACTAATATGAGTACCATTATTGGCATTGTTGCTGGTGGTCTTATCTATTTTGGACTGCTATATATATTAGGAGAACTTAAAAATATTAAAGAATTCTTAAAGGATGGGTGAGTATGAAGAATTTGTGCTTGATGTTGTACTATTTGATAGGGAAAAGAATGCCATCATCAGATGGTATCCTAACATTTGGTTCCAAAAGAATCAGAGCTTTCTTAGTCAAGAGAATCTTTGATGTGGTGGGGCAGGATGTGAATATAGAGAAGAATGTATTTTTTGGTAAAGGTAGCAAAATATCAATTGGTGATCGCTCTGGAGTTGGTCTAAATGCACGCATTCAGGGACCACTTAGTATAGGTAAATATGTCATGATGGGCCCGGATGTTATCATCTATACGAGGAATCATAATATACAAAATATAAGTGTACCCATGATGGATAGTGGGGAAACACCTCCAAAGCCGGTTGTTATTGAAGATGATGTCTGGATCGGTGCCAGAGCTATTATTTTGCCGGGGGTTAGAATCGGTCAAGGTGCGGTTATTGGTGCAGGTGCTGTTGTGACTAAGGATGTCGCTAACTATGATATCGTCGGAGGTGTACCGGCAAAAATTATCGGTAACAGAAAGCATCAATTACTTTGAAAATATAAGCCACTATGGTATTATAGATAAGTAGTTTTGTTAATAACTTAACCATAAATAAATTGTTATAAATAGGGTTAAGACGTCAAACTAGACTTTGGCCCTTTAACCAATTATAAAATATGAAATAACCGGAGGAAGCTATGAAAAAAAAAATATGTGTACTGGGACTTGGATATATTGGTTTACCAACGTCGGCTATGTTTGCCAACAATGGCCATGAGGTTATTGGTGTAGATGTTAATGAAGTGGTTGTAAACAGTTTAAATGAAGGTAAAATCATTATTGAAGAACCATATTTAGATGCTTTGGTCTATGAAGTGGTTAATCTTGGTAAGCTGAAGGCAAAAACAACGCCTGAAGAAGCGGATGTTTTTATTATAGCGGTTCCAACGCCAATCAATGAAGATAAAACGGCCATGATGGATTATGTGGAAGCGGCAACAAGAAGTATAGTACCTTATCTTAAGAAGAATGACATGGTAATCCTAGAATCCACCTCACCACCAGGTACAGTTGAAAAACTGATGATGCCTATATTAGATGAATCTGATTTGAACCCATATGAAGATTTGTATGTGGCCCATTCACCTGAACGTGTCATTCCAGGTAAGATATTAATTGAACTGGTAGAAAACAACAGAATCGTTGGTGGTATCAATGAAGTGTCCTCAAAAAAAGTCAAAAAACTCTATGAATCTTTTGTTAAGGGGGAGATTTTCCTTACGGACCCGACAACGGCAGAAATGTGTAAACTGATGGAGAACACCTTCAGGGATGTTAATATTGCATTGGCAAATGAACTGGCACTGATATGTGAAGAACTGGGTATAAATGCTTGGGATGTCAGAATATTTTCAAACAAACACCCTAGGGTGGACATTCATATGCCCGGTCCCGGTGTGGGTGGTCATTGCTTAGCAGTAGATCCTTGGTTTGTTGTTGAGAAATTCCCTCAAACAGCAAAAATTATCAGGCTAGCAAGAGAGACGAATGATGCTATGCCAGCCCATGTATTCTCCAAATCGAAAAAGATACTGGGTCAATTAGCAGGGAAAAAAATTACCATTTTAGGAATAACCTACAAGCCGGATATAGATGATCTTAGAGAAAGCCCTATACTGGATTTGATAGAGCTTTTGGAAGAAGTCAAAGATATTAAACTCAGCCTCTTTGATCCCTTTGTTAAGGATTTTAAGTATTTGTCAACGGACATCAAAGAAGCTTGTACAGATTCAGACTTGATTATACTGGGTGTGAACCATAAGGTCTTTGAGGAGATTAATTTTAATGAAATTAAGCCTCTTGTTCGTGAGAGACGCATCTTAGATACAAGGAATTTCTTTAACGCAGATAAGATTGACGCTTTAGGTTTTGAATACCATCTGCTTGGAAAGGGAACTGTTTAATGCAAAAGAAAAAAGTATTAATGCTGGCCTATCAATTTCCACCTATGGGTGGTGCCGGTGTCCAAAGAACCTTGAAGTTTGCAAAATATTTGCCACAGTTTGGTTGGGAACCAATTATATACACTGTGGATCATAAAAAAGGGGTCAATGACCCAACCCTAATCGGTGAGGTTAACCATGTACGTATCATTCGGACAAAGAGTCATGATTTGACCCATTGGAAAAAGCCTTTTCACATCCTTGGCAAATTCCTGTCAAGAAAACTGCTTATACCTGATGGTGAATGGCTTTGGTATAGAAAAAACAGAAGAAGCATATTAGAATATGTCAAAGAGATTCAACCGGATGTCATTTATAGTACGTCCTATCCCTATAGCGATCATCTTTTAGGTTTATTTGTTAAAAAGCATTATAAAGATATTCCCTGGGTGGTTGATTTTAGAGACGAGTGGACTAAGAATCCCTATATATTAGATATGAATTATAGTAATTATCGAAAAAAGACTGAGAAAAAGATGGAAGCCGATGTAATTGCGCACTGTGATTACTTTATTACAAATTCTCCCTTTATGTTGGAAGGCTTTATGGAGGATTATGACTTAAAAGATAAATCAATCGTTATACCTAATGGCTACGATGTTTCTGACTTTGAGGGCCTAGAAATCAATTCTACCAAAAGAGAAAAGTTAACCATAACTTATGCCGGTTCTATGTATGGTAGAAGAAAGCCGGATCATTTCTTAAAAGCGCTGAACAAAGCTGTAGAAGAAAAAAGCGTGGATGAGAAGGATGTTTTACTTCAGTTTGTAGGGGATTTTTCCAAACAAAACATAGAAAAAATATCTCGTATGTTGGGCAATAAAAATATTGTTAAGTTCTATTCTTATATGGAGCACAAGAAAAGTATTGAGCTCCTCCTGAACTCGGATGTTCTTTTATTAATTGTAGGTAAAGGTATTGGCGATAAGAACTTTTATACAGGCAAAATATTTGAATACATTAATACCCAAAAGACCATACTCGCCTTGGTGCCGGAAGATGGTGCAGCGGCGATGGTCATCAAAGAAACCAAAACAGGCTACGTGATTGATAGTACTGAAGTGGACAAAATTGCAACAAGTATTGGTGACATCTATAGCAGGTGGAAGCAAGGAACACTTGAAGTACAGCCGGATTATGAAGCGATTTCACAATATAATCGGGTGAATCTAACCAAGCAATTAAGTGTGGTTCTTGATGAGGTTTTAAAGGGATGATAGGCTGTTATAGAAAAGCAGTATTGAAAGGTGTATTTTATGAATGAGAATAGTAACAATAGACTAAAGGTTCTTCATATCATAAGTGGTGGTGATACCGGTGGTGCAAAAACCAGTGTAATTACCTTATTAAAGTGTCTAAAAGAAATGATTGATATCAAATTGATTTGTTTTATTGAAAGCGATTTTACAAAAGAAGCTAAGAAAGAGGGGATTGATTTAACCATTATGAGGCAGAAGAGTCGTTTTGATATGTCAGTGGTTGGTAAGCTAGCTGAGTACATTCAAAAGGAAAACTTTGACTTAATCAATTGCCACGGTGCCAGAGCCAATTTTATTGCATCAAAGTTAAAGAACAAAACCAATGTTAAGCGTATCACCACTATTCATAGCGATTATGAGCATGATTTTGATAATAATATTTATAAAAAAATCATATTTACCATGCTAAACAAAAAAAGTCTAAAGACGTTTGATGGTTTTATTACCATGGCCAAAGACTTTGAAAAAGATATGATTCGAAGAGGTTTTAAGAACATTTTTGTGGCCTATAATGGGATTGCGAAGCATCGGTCCCATGCAGAAATCACAAAAGTAGCTTTTTGTAAAAGACAAAATATACCTTACAAAGAAAAAAGCTTTATTGTAGGATCAGCCACCAGATTGCATCCGGTCAAGGGCATTGATGTCCTTCTAAAAGCATGTAAAATTATTAAGGATTATTCAGAAGATATTGTTGTATGGATTGCCGGTTATGGGGATGAAAAGTATTTGCGAGAATATGAGGATTTTATTCAAAGAAATGAACTTGATGAGATGGTTCATCTTATTGGCTTTGTGAAGGACATTGATGCCTTTTACCAAGTTATTGATGTCAATACGATTACATCTCACAGTGAGGCTGTATGCTACGCATTATTAGAAGGCGCTAGGTTTGCTAAGCCTTCTATAGGTTCAAGAGTAGGTGGTATTCCGGAGTTGATAGAAGATAATGTGACCGGATTGCTGTTTCCGGATAATGACAGTAAAAAGCTGGCAGAATCCATTACCAAGATATATGAAGATCAGACATTAGCACAAAGACTTGGAAAGAACTTGCATGATAAGGTTATGACTGAGTTCACAGATGAAGCGATGGCAAAAAGATATGTAGAGATTTATCAAGAAATATTGAGAGGATAAGGATATGAAGAGGAAAATCAATAGCATTGATATTTTAATAGCACTAGGCATTATAGTAGTACTCATTGGTGCCTACATGTATATGTCAAGAAGTCAGGTAGATGATGGTTTTACAATTAGCTCAGACCATAGAGTGAGCTTTATGGTTGAAACGGATAAGTTACCTCTTGGCATGGGAGAACGGATACAGATAGGCGATCAACTTGTAGCAAGTGGTCGATATCAAGATGCTTATGTGACAGATGTTAGTGTCCAAGAGTTCAAAGAAGTGATTGCCAGTGACGGTGTTTTTGTAGAAGTGATGAACCCGACGAAGGAACTTGTTCGAGTTACTGTGGATGCTAAGGTTAATAAATACGGACCCTATAGGGATCTTTCAGGACAAGAAATCAAAGCAGGCATAGATTTTTGGTTTAAAACGGATGAGATTGTAACATTGACAAAAATCGTCCAAATGATTGAAGGGGAGAATTAAGATGAAGCTCATCACGAAAGAAGGTAAGTTATTTAATAAAATACATTTATTTGATCTATTGTTTTTGATATTACTCATTGTGGTGATTTTAGGTGCCATAAGCAAATTTTCAGGCAAGAACATTATAAATCTAAGTACAAATTCAGAAAATATTATGGTAGAGTTCACTGTCGAAACCTATCCTTTTCACGAGGATTATTTTGCCTCAATTAAAGTCGGTGACAAGTTAGCTGAGGATAAGAAATACATTAATGGTACGGTAATCGATATTCAGATTATTGATAATATGTTGGCCTTACCTGACAGTAGCGGACAAATGGTAACTGGACCGGATCCATTGAAGAAAAAAGCATTGGTTACAACCCGTGTAGAAATGTCTTACAAAGACCCGGTTTATAAAATGGGAAAAGAAGAGATGGTAGTAGGTAATATCTTTTTCTTTACAACAGAAAAGGTCAAACTATCTTCTGTCATCGTAGATTTTAAAAGAGTCGAATAAATGGGGAAAACCATGGATATACTTAGAAGAAAGATATATGAAAGCTTCATATTCAATTTTATTGTGAATCTGCTTGAAATGGCTAAGCACAGTCAGGTCATGAAACCTAATTCTAAAAGCCATAATAGGACCCATCCGGAAAAGTTTGTGGATTTCTTTTTAATACGTTTTTTGTTGTTTGTTGACGAGCTTTTTGAGAAAGTATTCAAGCCATTTCGAAAGCTATGGGATCAAAGCTGGCTGGTTGTTTTTTTTAGAGTTGTCTATCAGAATGTGACTACAAACAGTTTTGTTGGTGCAATTATTAAAGAAGCAAATTTCATTTATTTGATTGCCTTATATGTTTATGTGGACAAGATGATTAGGATTTTTGCAGGCCCATTATCCGGTATATGGGATGAGCTGTTCTTTCTGCTCATTGTGGTATTCTTTTTATATAGTCGTATTATAAGGAATAAAAGGTATGTATATTCGGCTATGGATCTGCCGATTGCTTTATTTGCAATGATTTTTATGTTGTTAGTCTTTATTAATTCACCTGATTTTGCAGTTGCCATAGAAGGTTTTAGAGTGGTGGTACAGCATGTTCTTTGGTATTATTTAGCTCTGCAACTCTTAGGAGATAGAATCACCATTCATAGAACACTATGGATATTTATTGTTAGCGTAGGTCTTTTAGGTTTTCATGGAATCTATCAATATTTGACTAAGGCACCGATGTTAGGTAATTGGGTAGATAGCGGAGAGACCATCACTACGAGAGCCTATTCTATTATTGACAGCCCTAATGCATTTGCATCACTTTTGGTTCTATTCATACCAATTGGATTTGCAATGTTTACAGCCCATAAAGATATTTTACTCAAAATAATTGCCCTTGTATTTACATTGGCAATGGGCGTTAGTCTTTTGGTAACCTTTTCTAGAGGGGCTTGGATTGCAGCTTTTTTCTCCATTATCGTGTTCTTTATTTTTATTGCAAGACGTATGATTTTATTTATTTTTGCGGTGGTATTGGCGGCACTCTTTAATATGGATGGCATTTATAACCGTTTTAGTTATATGTTTACACAAGAATATAGGATGAAATCAGCAAACGGCGGTCGGATTTATAGATACAATTATGGTCTTGATAAGATTACTAATGATAAAACCATTGGTCTTGGCTTGGGTAGATTTGGTGGTGCGGTTGCAACCAATCATAACCTTGCACCTTTTTATATGGACAACTATTACCTAAAGACTTATATTGAGACTGGTTATGTGGGCATCACAACTTTTGCACTGCTCATTTTGACATTACTGTATAACAGTGTTCGCTATATTTTTGGTATTAGTGAAAAAGAAGACCGAATTTTAGCTTATGGGATTTTTTCGGGCATGATTGGTGTTCTTATACATAATTTTGTTGAAAACATTTTTGAATTGCCCTTTATGGTGATTTATTTCTGGGTTTGTGCTGCAATTATTGTAGCTATGTTTAAGTGTAGCCGTAGAAAGGATGTTGATTGATATGAAAAAAATATTAATATCCGGCTACTATGGCTATTTTAATTCAGGTGATGATGCCATTTTGACTTCAATATGTAAAGATATAAGAGAAATCTCACTTGAACATGAAATCACTATTTTATCTAATAACCCATCCAGTACCAGAGCAGAATATGGTGTAGAGGCAGTTGAGAAGTTTAATTTCATTAAAGTTATTAAGGCCATTCGCAAGAGTGATATTGTTCTTATGGGCGGTGGTAGTCTGCTACAGGATGAAACCAGTAACAGGTCCTTATATTACTATCTTTTTATATTATGGTTTGCCAAAATATGTAGAAAGAAAATCATGCTTTATGCAAATGGTATCGGTCCTATTGTACACCGTTTCAATAGGTTTCTTACAAAGTTAGTGGTCAATCAAGTGGACTTGATTTCATTGAGAGAACGTATGTCTCAAAATGAGCTTAAGCGTATGGGTATTGATCATCCTGAGATTCATGTGACTGCAGACCCCGTTTTTTCTTTTCCACCCCTAGATGTTCATGTTGATGAGATACTAAAGGAAGTCCATATAGAAAAAGGTGATAGGCTGGTGGGTGTTCTTTTTAGAGAATGGAAGGACAGCCATCACTGTAGTATAAAAATAGCTGAGATTTGTGACTATTTAAGTGTTAGCCATGATGTCAAAATTGTACTAATACCGATGAAGCATCCGGCTGATTTAGTAACTTGCGAAGCCATCTCAAGCCATATGAAAAGTGAAGCTGTTATATTGAGACATAAGTATGACGCTAAAACATTAATTGAAATCATGGGAGAAATGACTTTGGTTCTAAGTATGCGTCTTCATGCCTTGCTTTATGCAGCATTGAAGGATATCCCTATGATCGGATTTTCTTATTCTCATAAAGTCAGGTACTATATGAAAGAACTGAATCAACCTTATATTGAAGATGTTACAGATTTTGAAACTGAAGAAGTGAAAGTGATTATAAATGAGATTCTCGATCATTACGAAGAGGTTAGAGAAAACATTCATGTTAAAGTAACAGAGATGCGTCTAAAAGCGGATCAAAATAAAATGCTACTTGAAAAAATTATGACCTTATAAAAAGCTATATTAAGAAGGTGTAAAAGATGCAGTTAATGTCTTGGAATATAAAAATAAAAAACATAGGATTAATGGCCATGGCCATTGCTTTAGGAATCTTCATTATGAGCGCACAAGAAATATTGGCATCAACTTTACCAGCGGTTCATGAGAACGTTAGGACAGAACAAGTGGCCAAAGGGTTGACCTATGAGGTTAGAGGAAGGCTTACAGCTGAAGGTTGGGTGAATCTTCATGTCATCAAAATGGAATTGTCTGAACCAGCTTTAATAATGGATACTATATATAGTAAAGACCATACAGATGAAATAGAAACTTTGGTTCAAATGACGGCCCATGATGTTACCTATGTCTGTGCTGTTAGCGGTACAATGAAGGATATACTAGATGGCAATGAGATTGATGAGAACCTGTTACTTAAGGCTCTTGATGGTGAAGATGTATTGCTTCAAAGTGGGGAAAAAATAAGGGGGAAAAATAAAAAAGAGAATGAAAGAATGGCCCGTTCTGTTTATGGTGTTACTTTAGATCGTCGTACATTGATTTTTGTGGTTGCGGATTATAATCAAAGCAGTATTGGGGCTACTCATGAAGAGATGCAAGATTATTTGTTAGATTATGGTGTTGTAGATGCTTTGTATATAGATGAAGTTGAAACACCTTCTATTGCGACGCGTGGGTTGGGTGACTTCACTTTATCTCAAAGAAATGTCCAAATGGATGATGTAATACCGGAGGCGAGAATCGGAATAGGTATAAGATCAGAGGCACCGGCAACAGAAGCTTATAACCTTATAATTAAAGTAGACAGATCGCCGTATATGGTTTCAAAACCAATTGGGCTTAGGCTCTTAGCCAGAGATATGAATTATAACCCTGTAGCGATTGATTCAGGACAGATTGCATGGAGTATTTCAGGTGGATTCGGTACAATTGGTAACAATACCTTCATCCCTATGGAAGGAGGCAAAACCACCTTGACGGCTTATTATCAAGGAAAGCATACAAGTATAACCTTGAATATATTCGATCCGGATGTCAAAGATCCATTATATGAAGCTTTGCCTGGGGCCGGTTATACAGTGAATGTTTTTGGTACAACGGTTAAGCAAAATCGCTTGTTAGATGATATTGTCATGAGGAAAGTCTATGAAACCATGAACGTTGCCAGTTATGGTATTTTTACCGGTGAGACCCATATTGACAGAAGTAAGCTGACTAAGAATCATTATATATATAAGAACCAATATAGCGTTTTGGATATGGAAGGTGCTAGGCTCATATCTCTTGCTATGGGTTCAGGCAGTATGGTGATGACCGATGAAACACAGTGGAATAAGTTGAAGATGACACTTGCAACGACGGCTCAAAATTCAATTATTATTCTAGGAACGGAAAGCCTTATTCATAATGAAAAAGGGTTGTTCTATCATGAAAGTCGACAGATTCATGAACTGCTAAAAGAGTTCGCTTCTAAGTCCGGTAAAAATATTTTTTATATTAATGCAGGTGCTAAAGTAGACCAAAACCAGATGCATGACGGTGTACGTTACATTGACTTAAACGGTCTTCTGTACCAAGTAGAGGAGAACAATAGTGTGAACTTGTACGACAGCTTTCAGACCCTTAGCTTTACATTTTTAGGCAGTAAAATGACTTATCGATTGACAGACTTGTATCCTAAAACAACCGTATCCAGATAAAGGCGAGGTTCCCATGGTAAGAAATAAAAAAGATTCATCCCTAAACATGATTGTGGTTATCATTGGGCTAACCTTGATTGCCAAAGTGGTGGGTTTACTAAGAGATACCTTTATAGGCCATAGGTTGGGTGCTGATTTTGAATCAGATGTGTTCTTTATGGCTTTAAGTTTGACTACAAGTGTATTTCTTGGTATTGGTAGCGCCATCGCCACCAATACGATCCCTATTTTTGTTCGTTACAGAAAAAACCAAGAGGATACTAAGGGTATTAGCAGTATCTTTAATGCGGTTGTTTTGTTATCTCTGGTGATGGGCATCGCCTATTATATAGTAGCGCCATGGGTTGTAAAGTTGTTTGCAACCGGTTATACCGGTGAAAAACTTGAGATGACCATTCAAATGACACGGATTATGATACCATCTATTTTATTTATTTCTCTAACCTATCTTTTTGTAGGCGTATTGCAGGCCCATGAAAAGTTTATCTTACCTGCGATGATTAGCTTCCCCTATAATATAATCTTCTTTATCTATCTTGCGATAGGCATTGAAACAAATGGTATAGCGGGTCTGGCCTTAATCACCATGATTGGGTGGCTGCTTCAAATGGGCGTCTTAGCTCCTTCGGTGATTAAGCATAAGCTTGTGCCTCTTATTGGACATATTGATTTTAAGCATCCGGCATTAAAAGGTTTTTTTGTAGGCATCATTCCCATTATTCTTGTCACATTAACACACCAGTTTAATATTGTCATAGACAACAAGGCAGCTTCATTTCTAGGTGACGGAAATGTTTCAGCCATTTACTATGGTAACATGCTTTTTAAAGCCATAGTAACAACAACAGTCTACGGTATTACAGCGGTTATGTTTCCAAAGTTCAATGAAAAGTTTCTAGATGAAAACCATGAAGGTTTGTATCAATCCGTTATTAACGTTCTAAGGAGCGTCTTGTTACTATTGATTCCTATGTCTATTGGTCTGATTCTGACAGGTCCCTACGTGATTGCTCTTATTTTTGAAAGAGGTGTCTTTGATGCAAGCGGGACAATTGCCACAACCATTGCATTTACCGGCTATACCTCTTTTATGATTGCTTTTGGGTTTGTGGATGTATTAAACAAAGCCTACTATACGCTGGGAATTCGAAAAATCCCTTTGCTTATAGGCGGCTTCATTATTTTGATGAATATAGGGCTTAACAACCTTTTGGTTGGCAAGTACGGATTTACAGGTATAGCTAATGGTACATCCATTGCCTTCTACTGTGGCGCAATCCTGAGCTTCTTTCTCTTCAGCCGACAGTTTAATACATTTCCACTGCATCGTTTTTTAAACACCTTGTTCAAAACCTTGATGGCCGCGGTGGTTATGGGTGGTGGTGTGTATATGCTAAATCAATATCTTAACCCCATGCTAAGTAATTCTACAAAAGGTAACTTAGCTATTATTGGTATAGACATTATAATTGGTATGGCAATATATGGCTTAACTTTAATACTACTTAAAGAGCAACTAATCTATAATATATACAAACAAATACTAGACAAATTCAAAAAGTAGATTATGAACTGATTAATTCTTCTAATACTCTGCCTTCTACTTTTTCCATTTTTAAACCTAGCAAAGCGGCAAAGGTAGGTCCTTCATCAATTAGATGACTGTGCAATAGTACAGCACCTTTTTTAATAGAAGGCCCTTTCATTAAAAGTAAGGTTTTCTGATCCGAGTGCTCAGGCATAAAACCATGATCACCAATATAAGTACCAGGATCTTCCTTGCTATCAAAGACAATTCGATCAGAAGTAGTGTTTCTGAAAACATGATGGTCCTTGGCTTCAAGAACATAGGTAAAGTCACCGGAGAGATTATATTTTTCGGTAGTTTCATCATGGGTTAGCATGAAACGTATGGGAGATTTTGGAATACTAGTAAAGGCCTCTAAAACCTCTTTAATCTTTGTTCTTACTTTTTCAGTTGCACCATCATGAATATAAATCTGGCAAGAGCCACCGCAGGTACAGCCATAGGCTTGCCATGAGATAATCTTATTTTTGGCATCAGTTTCTAAAAGGCCTTCTCTTTTAAATAAACTATTGATTTCAATAACGGTATTAAAATCATGGGTGCCATGGTCTCCCAGCAAGACAATATTGGTATGGGAAAGTTGACCGTTTTTTTCTAGTGTTTGAATCAATCGTTCAATTCGTTGGTCAATATGTTTTAAGGCTTTAAGACTTTCCTTACTTTTTAGGCCGTGGATATGTCGCATGGTATCCAGCTCAGTAAAGTGTATGGCCATAAGATCTGGTTTTTTTTTCTTTAGGATATAATGGGAAACAGCTTCGCTAAAGTTATCCAAATAAGGCTGGGTGGTACCCTTTAATAGTCCTTTGTATTTAAACACAGGCCAAAGCATGTTCTTAGTGCCATAATCCCAGAAAAGCTTAAGCCGGCTGATGGAATGGTCCGGTGACCAGATTTCGGGAATATTATAGTTAATGTTTGCACCGGCCATAACTGGCCATAGAACAGCAGCGGTTTTAAGACCTGCTTGGATGGCATAATCAAAATAAGTAGGTACTTTAATATCCCGCTCATACCAATGCCAGTCTTGAAGGTTTGCTTTGGTAGGATCGGGAAGTTCGTTATTGTAGATACCATGAACAGTAGGGTAGTGACCGGTGGACAGTGAAGTATGACATGTATAAGTGACGGTTGGGTAAACACTGGTCACTTCCTTAACATGCGCACCGTCACGAATAAATCCGGAAAAAGTCGGCAGACTTAATAAGGTCTTATAGTCTAACTTATTTAGGGCATCCACACTGATAATGATTAGATTATTTTTAACTTCCATACGTCACCACCTATACTTTATGAATTAAAACGAGGCGTAATCTCTTTGTTTGTTCTCTAGGAAAGTCATACTTTAGTATTCAGCCTTGAAGCGTGGCAGAATACGTCAAAGACCTTTCCTATCGAACCGTTCAGAAATATGAGCAGAGCTCATAACGAAGCGAAGCGTCTTTTCTTGCTAAAATGTCATAAGGTCGCCCATATTATAGAGACCTGCAGATTTGCCATCTAAGAATTTGGCGGCATTCACAGCACCTACGGCGAAAATACGTTTGGACATGGCTTTATGGTTAATTTCGATGATTTCATCTTCGCCGGCAAAGATGACGTCGTGTTCCCCAACGATGGTGCCACCACGAACAGCGTGGATACCAATTTCTTTCTTTGGCCGCTTGATACGTTCTGGACTTCGATCATACTTATAGTTATAAGTATGATCTAAGGTATAGTTAATACCGTCAGCGATGGCCAGTGCCGTACCGCTTGGGGCGTCCACTTTCTGGTTATGATGTTTCTCAATAATCTCAATATCAAAACCTGAATCAGTTAGAATCTTTGTTGCTTTTTGAGCCAAACTAATGAGTAGATTGATACCAAGGGACATGTTAGCTGAAAATAACAGGGCAACTTTTTCACTTGTTGCCTTAAGATGGGTGAGTTGGTCTTCGTTAAGACCGGTAGTACATACAACGATAGGGGTACTTGTTTTGGCGCTATAGTCTAAGATGGTATCAACCGCATTTGCATTTGAGAAATCAATGATGACATCGGCTTTGATATCACATTGATCCGGCGTTTCAAACACCGGATAAGGGTTCTTAATGCCCATATAGGAGTCAATACCGGCGACAATGGTGACTTGATCGTTATCTGCGACCAATGAGGATATAACCTGGCCCATTTTGCCGTTACATCCGTGCATAATAATACGTGTCATGGCGAACCTCCTTATTGTTGTAAGTTCAAGCCCATATCAAGCATAGTTTTTCTTAGATGCTCAACATTGGCAGGTTCCATTTCAAATAGTGGCCCTCTTGTAGGTCCTACATTCATCCCCATAAGATTAAGGGCTTTTTTAATTGGAACGGGATTGACTTCACAGAAGATGGCTTTTGTTAGTTCGTGTATCTTAAGTTGTCTGGCAAGAGCACCTTCTAAATCACCGATTCTATAGTTGGCCACGATATCATGGGTTTCTTTTGGTAAGATGTTGGCAATAACAGAAACGACACCCTTGCCACCAAGGGAAAGAAGGGGGAGAATCTGATCATCGTTACCAGAATATATGTCCAATCGGCCTTCTACTGCATGGGCAAGGTCGACTACTTGGGCAATGTTACCACTTGCTTCTTTGATGGCAACGATGTTGTCAACTAAAGATAGCGCTTTGGCAGTTGAAGGTTCTATATTAAGTCCTGTTCTAGAGGGAACATTATAGAGCATAATAGGAATGCTAACTGCAGCTGCTATCTCCGTATAATGACGAATGAGGCCTTTTTGTGTGGTTTTATTGTAATAAGGTGTTACAAGAAGCAAAGCATCTGCACCAAGTGCTTCTGCTTTTTTTGATAATTCGATACCATGCGCGGTATGATTACTACCTGTACCTGCCATGACAGGGACACGTTTAGCAGTATGCTCAACAGCCACACGGATACATTCTAATTGTTCTTCGTCGGTGAGAGTGGATGCCTCACCTGTGGTACCGCATATAACGATACAGTTGGTGCCGTGGTTGATTTGAAAATCAATCAGTTCTCGTAATTTGTTATAATTAACACTTTCATCTGCATTCATTGGTGTTACTATTGCTACGCCCGATCCGGTAAATATTGACATTTAGATTCCTCCTAAATTTTGAAACGATGAGTGAGTGACTTTTATCATATTTTGACAATAAAAAACAGTCAACAAGTGCGACTGTGCATTCTCAGAATGATAAGACACAAGCAGCACTTCATACACACAAGGTATACGACAGTCAAATGGTTGTTAACCAGTTGCCCAGGAAGGGGCTTGCAGGTAACCCAAACCTTCGGCGACATCTCCTTTAATTATACTTCGTCTGCACCTGAATGCATCCATATAATGACTCTTAGCTATCGCGCCTCTACTTTCGTTGATGAACAATAAGGTTCAAAACAACGTATAAAATTGAGTTAATCTTATCATTTTTTAACTCGACTGTCAAATAAACTGAATTAGTACAGCCCCAAGAATCAGGCTGTTATCCGAATCTTGAGGCTGTTTTTTGTTGTATAATTAATTTAAATCATACGTGTTAATAAGGACTGGCTACGTTGAATGAATTTTGTCATGGCTTCAGCGTCAAGAGGCTTATGGCTCATGAGCGCTAAATCATATAAATGTTCACAGAAAAGCTTTACATCTTCTTTCTTATCCGCTTCACCGTGGTTGGTGAGTATAAAGTCAACAATCTTGTTTTTCTTATTTAGAATCAAAGTTTCATCACTTGGCATATTCCCAAGTCCCATACCCATAAAGCCGTACATCTTGCTCATGTCCTGCATTCTTCTGGATTCTTCTGCGAGCACAATGACGGCAGATATATCTTCTGACTTGAGAGACTCCAGTTGAACCTTGATATCCTCTTTTGACAGAACGTCTGCAAAAAGTTTTTGTAGTTGCTCAGCAGAGGCATCATGCGCTTCCTGATCATCTTCGTGTATTTCTTCTTTCATCACATCTGTTAAATCAGCATCAATTCTCGCAAACTTAACATTACTTGTCTTGGCTTCAATATGAGAGATAAAAGCCTGATCAATGTTATGCTCCAAGATAACCGCTTCCATGTCATGGTCTTTGAACATCTTAATATACTGAGCCTGCTGAACTGTGTCAGTTACATAGTAGACTTTATTCTCATGTTTTTCTTTGTTTCTTTCTAGATAGTCATTTAGAACGACATAATCACCGGTTGTGGTTTTATATAATAGGATGTCTTTGACTTTATCATAGAACTTTTCGTCTCTTAAACCACCAAATTTGATGAAGGGATGAATGTCGCCCCAGAATTTTTCATAGGATTCTTTTTCATTTTTATAGAGACTTTTTAAACGATCTGCTACTTTCTTAGAAATATAGTCCGAGATCTTCTTAACAAAACCATCGTTTTGTAGGAAACTTCTTGAGACATTAAGGGGTAAGTCTGGACAATCAATAACACCTTTTAACAATAATAAGAATTCTGGAATGACTTCCTTAATATTCTCTGCAACAAAAACTTGACTGTTGTATAGCTTGATTTGACCTTCAATGTTTTCAAATTCATTGCCAAGCTTAGGAAAGTACAAGATACCTTTAAGATTGAAAGGATAATCCATGTTCAGATGAATCCAGAACAAAGGCTCTTTAAAATCCATGAAGGTATCACGGTAGAAGGCTTTGTATTCTTCATCCGTACATTCGCTAGGTTGTTTTAGGTACAAAGGAGACACCTCATTTAACGGCTTTGGTTCAACAACTGTATCTTTGCCGTCTTTGTCTACTGCATTATCTTCAACAGAATTGTCTTCTTTTCCAACTTCTTCAAAATAAATCTCATAAGGCATAAAGGAACAATATTTTTCTATGGTACTTTTAATTTTATAAGCGTTTTTGAATTCTTTACCATCTTCTCCTAGATGTAGGATGATATCCGTACCTCTTTCACTTCGGTCGCCGTCTTCTAGTTCAAATTCTGTACCACCATCACAAGTCCAGTGGATAGGTGTCGCATCTGATTTAAAAGAAAGTGACTTGATTTCTACTTGCTGTGCTACCATAAATGCGGAATAGAAGCCAAGACCAAAATGTCCGATGATTTGCTCAGAATCTGCTTTATCCTTATAGGTGTTTAAGAAATCTTCGGCGCCTGAAAAAGCGATTTGGTTGATGTATTTTTTTACTTCTTCAGCGGTCAAACCGATACCGTTGTCTGTAAAGGTCAAGGTATCTGCCTTTTCGTCATAACGTACAATAATTTTGTAAGCCTCATCAGAAGGGAGGTCCACCTCACCCATAGTTACCAACTTTTTTAGTTTGGTTATGGCATCACTGCCATTTGAAATTAATTCTCTTACAAAGATATCATGGTCAGAATACAACCATTTTTTAATAATTGGGAAAATATTTTCGCTGTGTATAGACAAGCTTCCTTTTTCAATGCTCATGCTATAACCTCCTCTTGTATGTAATTATGATTCGTATAATCATATCCAATGTATATGATAGTCGTTCCAATAAGGATTGTCAAGAAAAATTTAGCACTCTCATGATAAGAGTGCTAAAATGTATGATTATATTTTAATCATAATCAGTTCATTTTTTTTGAAGAACTGGGTAATCATGGCATCAAAGGCATGTTCTAGGGATTTGTCCAAGGTAAACTGATTATAGTTCACACCAGTGGTAAGCTTGACTTGTTGACCGTCAAATAGAATATTCAAGATGAAGCCTTTGATGGGATGTCCCAAATGACTTTGGCCATGACGTCTTAATATTTCTTCTGTAGCGTCCTGAGAAAGGGTTAAGGTAAGCTTCATACCAGTGGGTCTTTGACTTTGTTTTAAAATGGTGGCCACCACAGGCTTAACATAGGTCCAAGCAACATATTCATCAATCGATTGAATATCAGCATCTTCCTTAGACATATAAGTGGAATTAACAGCCCCATCAATGGAAAATCGGCACAAGGTATCTAAGTCAAGAGATAAGACTAAAAAATTATCAAAAATATCTGTTTTAATCAGTTGGTTCATAAAGGTTTTTGTGTCATCAGCAATTAATCCAATCATGTGATTCCTCTCATAAGCTAGAATGATTCCATTATAAGTCTTTGAAGAGAAAGTTGCAATCCATACTGTCAATCTTGCCCCATTTGTCTTGATTGACAGCCTATAAAGCCTCTGTTAAACTATCCAATAGGAGGTGTCATATGCGAAATTATTCACAAGAATTGATAGAATATATAGAAGAAGCAACCTCACCCATTCAAGCGGTGACAACAAGTGTTAGAGCCTTAAATAATAATGGTTTTGAAGGGTTGCTTATGTCGGATAATTGGAAGTTGGCCGGGGGAGGGAAGTATTACGTTCGACCTTACCCCAGCATGTTGGTGTGCTTCACCATAGGTACAGCTCCTTTTATTCAGGAAGGTTTTAGGATGATTACATCCCACACAGATTTTCCAAGTTTCAAGATTAAGCCAAACCCGGAGATTAATACCCATGGTTATTTGAAACTGAATACAGAAGTCTATGGTGGACCAATTCTAGAAAGCTGGTTTGACCGTCCCATTTCCTTGTCCGGCCAGGTGGTTCTAAAATCTGATAAAGTGTTTAAGCCTAAAGTGGTGGAAATTGATTTTAGGGATCCAATTATGATTATTCCAAGTCTAGCCATTCACTTTAAACGACATGACAAAAAAGAAATAGAAAAAAATCCTCAAGAAGATTTATTACCTATTATTAGAATGATTGAAGAGGAGTTTGTTACAAAAGATTATTTAATCAGCGTACTGGCAAATAAATTGGCCTGTGATGTATCTGACATTCTGGATTTTGATTTATATATGTATGTAACAGAAAAAGGACAGGTCATAGGCCTTGATCAAACCTTGATTTCAGCCCCAAGAATTGACAACTTAGCCATGGTATATAGCAGTGTGACAGCACTAATTGAAAGCAGTCATTATGATGGTATTAATATGGCGGTATGTTTTGACAATGAAGAAATCGGTAGTACATCCAAACAAGGTGCAGACAGTGATCTGCTACATCAGATTATCAAAAGGATAGGGCATGGCCTAAATGGTTTGCCGGAACAGATTTATAGAATGCTGGATCAGTCCTTTATGATATCGGCAGACGGTGCTCATGCAACGCATCCTAATGCGACAGCATCTTGTGATATCACGAACTTCCCTGTTATTAATAAAGGGGTTACAATCAAAATCAGTGTCAAGCAAAATTATGCCACAGACAGTGTTACATCCGGTATTTTTCAACAACTGTGCCAAAAGGCAGATGTACCTTATCAGAAGTTTGTCAATCGATCAGATATACCGGGTGGTAAGACTTTAGGACCGATTGCCACGAAGTACCTACCTATAAAAGCCGTAGACGTAGGGGTGCCGATGTTGGCTATGCATGCAACAAGAGAATTAATGGGGGTTCAGGATCTAGAGGACATTATAAAGGTATTTAAAGTATTTTATGAAAATAGAGCTTGATATTTGGTTTTTATATGCATTTGTGATATAATATGTAGTAATAGATACTACATGATAAACGCATGACATTGCGTTTGATGGTTTTCATATCTTTATGTAAACGAAGGAGAATGCGTATGAACTATAAAATAGTTGGTGATAGCAGTTGCGATATTACTAAGCAAATGGAAGAAGAGATAAACATAGCCATAGCTCCATTAACCTTTACTTTGGATGGGGAAGAGTACGTGGATGATGAGAACTTAGACTTAGAGGATTACCTTAGGAAAATTGATCAAAGCAGCAATGTTCCCAAAAGTGCTTGTCCATCGATTCAGGATTATTTGGACCATTTTGAAGGTGATCATGAATGGGTCTTTGGAATAACCCTGTCTTCTGAATTAAGTGGCAGTTACAATAGCGCCATGAACGCCAAGGCCATGTATCTTGAAAAATATCCGAATAAGAAGGTGCATATATTTAATTCTAGAGGTGCATCGACTATGGAAGTTCTAATTGCCCTTAAAGTATTTGAGTTGGTAGAGGCAGATGAAATGTCATTTGAAGAGATTGTGGATTATGTTGAAGCGTATATTGATGAAGCCAAGGTACTTTTTGTACTGGATAAGATTGACACTTTAGAGAAGAATGGTCGTATGAGTTCTATGAAAGCCAAGATTGTCAGAGCTCTTAACCTTAAGTTGATTCTAAAAGCAACACCGGAAGGTACCATTGACATGGTGGATAAAGCAAGAGGGACCAAGAAAGCTTTAGCGAAGATGGTCAACAGCATGCCAAAAGTAGGCACGATATCAAAAGAAAAAATACTAGCCATATCCCATTGCAATGCTTTAGAACGTGCAGAGTATGTCAAGGAACTGGCCAGTGAATTATATAATTTTAAGGATATTATCATCTTGAAGATGCGTGGTCTTAGTTCTACGTATGCGAATGAAGGTGGTATTATCATATCTTTCTAAAAGCGTGGTAGTTAACTATTTTAAGCTCCAAGAAATCCCAAGGCAAATGGCTTTGGGATTTCTTGGGCTTTAATTATTCTTAGGAAAGTAATAGATCCAAAGCTTATACCTGTATAGCAAGGTTAGCACCAAGGACACCAACGATTTAGGAGTTATCGTATATGGGAAGGCTGACGGTCAGGCAGGGACTTTTGGTTATGCCTGAGAAGTAGACATCGGATATATGTACAAGAACTTTCATACTTTCTTTAAACCAAGGGCGGACATTTGCACTCTTGATACCGGCAGGTAGCTTGGAATAGATGAAGCTACCATTGCATCGATTGCTCCAAAGGGCCTCAATATAAGGTTACTCATGAATGGCTTCATCTAAAAAAATTTGATAAGTTTGTTTATAGAAGGTTTTTGCGGATTCAAGAATCTCTGTGATTTTCTTATGTCATCGTATAAGGTGTGGATAGATATTGAGGAAATAGTCACAGCTGTGGAAATGTTATCAATTAAAGCGATGATGTCCAAAATGGAGGTCATTTGGTTTTTAAGAACATCTTTGGGGGCATGGTTGGAATCTTTAAGTTTAGTGGTGATGGCTTCTGCACAGTTGGCTTTAGCTAATATTTTTTTGGACATGAGTACGGTTTCGTTGACCACTTAGTTATGTAACAGGTTGTTTGTTTTTAGACTGTCTGAAGTATTATAGAGTGCTTTTGAAATGTTTTTTTTGATCCTCAAGCAACATTTCAATGGAAGCTGTGGAAGTATCAATCTGAGCAGAGACGTCTTGCATTTCAAAAATATGGGAACACACTTGTTTTCGAAGAAGCTCCATGCTCTTGCCCACCTGATTAACTTTTTTATTATAAGTATTGGACCCGATATCGTGAAGTAAAGTGACTTCGGATATATTTTTTGCTTCAAGGATGAGGGCTTAATTGTCTTCTTTCTCATAAGAACACTCCATCTGTTTAGATTTAGGTTGATATCAAGATTGCTTTTGAAAAAGAACAAAGTGGCTACGCATCGCTTTGAAAAGCAAATTATTCTGGCAGAAAAGATTTCCTTGATAGTTAATGCGATGCTTCAACGCATTAACATGGCATAGACTTTCCTAGAAAATAAAAAAGACCTGTACACAAAAAAGTGTACAGGCTTCATTGCCAATAATGGTAGGCGAATTTAGTGAAACTTAGTTTTGACCCTTTAA
>NZ_JCBCDA010000003.1:0-22209 GCF_059865615.1 Petrocella sp.
TTCTTGATAAGTATTGAGCTTGGAAGAAGGGAAAAGAATTCTACCATAGATAAGTCGTGAAAGAATCGAATCAAGGTCAAATGTAAATTTATAATTATTGGAGATTTCTTTGCTGATTCGGTGTAAACCTAACTGATGATAGAGTTGTTGTAAAAAAAGATAGCCACCATTAAAAGAAGCAGGTGCATTCTTTTCGATCTGCTTAGATTGGTTATATTTAACAAGAACACTACGTTTATTTTCTTGCTCTTTTCGATTTAATTCTTCAACATAATTATTTGCCCAAGAAATTGGATCATTGTGGATTAACGTGAGATCGGCTAAAGTGCCTAATTTTTCAACAACTTTTGAAGTGCGTTTTTTGTTCTCGAAAACTGATTTAACAACATATAAGGATGAAGCATTTTTGGATTTAACAATCTGTAGTCTCATAAAACAACCCCTCCATTCCTATATATTATAAAACATGGTTAAAGGGTCAAAACTAAGTTTCACTAAATTCACATACAATATATAGATTACGTTGATGCATTCATAACTATATATTGTATGCAAAAGTTCAACTATATAGTTTTGACACCTTAACCAAACATTGTGTACTAAATTTTGAAAGAAAAGACAAAAAAATAAGCCTAAATCAAGGCTTTCTTCGGTTATATTAATATGTAAGTGTCAAAGACCCGGAAAGTTGAGTAATTAATAAAATAATTATGCTCATAAGCGTAACCCTAGAAAATAGAATGGAAGATAGAGTCTTTGTTCACACTTATTTAACTTTACATTACTATATCTATATATTATAATGAAATTTATTAAATTTAGAAAGGTGTGATGGCGTGGGAGATGTATCTTTTTTTGTTGCTTTTACCAGTGGTGTATTAACGTTTTTTACGCCGTGTGTATTGCCTTTGTTACCTGTATATTTTGGCTATTTAGCAGGTGAAGCTTTTACTTCATTAGAAGATCCGAAGATTCATAGGAAGTTAATGACCAATGCTCTTGCTTTTGTTTTAGGTCTAACGGCTCTTAATATTTTGCTTGGCTTTGGCGCAAAAGCTTTATATGGTATTTTCACTACTTACAGTGATGTTCTTCGCATGGCAGGCGGGGCTTTGCTTATTTTATTCGGCCTATATTTTATTTTCGGGATACAACTCGGCTTTATGGAGAAAGAAAAAAGAATCAGGTACAAAACCTATGCACCAAGTATCATCAAATCATTTTTATTGGGTATAACGTTCAGCTTTGGATGGACACCATGTAATGGTCCAATAATTGCTTCGATACTATTTATGGCAGCATTTAAAGAAAATTATGTACTTGCCGGTGGGTTAATGTTGGTCTATTCTCTAGGATTTGCAGTTATGTTTTTATTATCAGCGGCTATGGTAGGTTTTTTTGTCAAAAAGTTTAAGGCAGTCTATAAGTATTTCAAATGGATAAAAATAGTAGCAGGTCTGATTATGATGACCATGGGGATACTCATGCTTACAAATCAAGTGAGCATACTGAACATATAGGAGGTTCTACATGAAAAAGAGGATAGCATTAGTATTCTTGATAAGTTTGTTTGCATTAGCGGCATGTGGTAAAGAGACAAAGGTGAGTGTGGTAGAAGAAGATAGCCAAAGGGTTATTACGAATGAGGAAGCAACTCAAGATGCGGTTACCTCCAGTCAAGCGGAACGTGAAAAAATTATGGCACCGGACTTTACTTTGACCAGTTCCACAGGTGAAGCCATCAGCTTGTCGGATTATCAAGGCAAGATTGTTTTCTTGAACTTCTGGACCACTTGGTGTAAGTATTGTCTCGAAGAAATGCCTGATTTTCAAGCAGCCTATGAGAAATACGGAGATGATTTGCAGATCTTGCTTGTTAACGTAACGACGGATGAAAATATAGACAGAGAAGGTGTCATCGAATGGTATGAGCAATTTGACTATACAATGCCGATGGTACTAGATGAGGTTGGAGATGTTACGAGTCAGTTCACGATTCCGGGCTATCCGACCACCTACTTTATTGACCGTGATGGAAGTGTTATTGCCTATTACCCTGGACTTATGTCCACAGAGCTTATTGGCGAAGTTATGGAAGAATTTAAATAAAGATTGGCTTAGGGTAGGTTTTAATGCCTAACAAGGTAAAGGGTTAGATTCTTCAATTTCTAACCCTTTTATGCTATAATTCTTAAGAGAGGTAACATATTTGGTTAAGGTGTCAAAACTATATAGTTGAACTTTTGCATACAATATATAGTTATGAATGCATCAACGTAATCTATATATTGTATGTAAATTTAGTGAAACTTAGTTTTGACCCTTTAAGCATATTTAGAACAATCAAAAAAAGAACAGTTGGAGTAAAACCCTAATTGTTCTAAATATGATTCTTCTCTATTGTACCAACTCGTGGAAGTTTTGTCAGTATATGGGAATTGAATAGTTTTTTTCCTTCATTGTTTTTGAATAAAGCGTGGGTGTCTGTGTTTAGTCAACAAATATTAGAGGAATATTTAAGCAAGATTGAAATTTAGGGTACCTTAAATAAGCCTTTCAAAAAGACTAAAAACTTTAACTTATGAAGTTGACACCATTTAATTCAACTGGTGAAAAACCTTCCCTGCATGACGCATAGAGCTATTACCACAATTAGCACATAGTTTGGTGTTAATACCCCAGAGAGAAGCAATAATCTCATCGTTTGTCATTGAGGCAAACAAGGATTTAAATAATGCTTTGCCTGTGAGTTTCGAAATAAGTGTGAGGTTAGCTTTCTTATTACGATTATTTAAGAATCCATAATAACGGATTTTTTGAAATCCAGACGGTAGCACATGCATGAGAAAACTTCGAATGAATTCTACATGGGTGATGGTAATAGTTTTCTTCTCACCTGTTTTGTAATCATTTGCCCAAAAGGATACATGGGAAGCGGTTACAGAGGTAATACGAGAGTTACTGATAGCAATACGATGCGTATATCTGCCGAGGTAATCAATAGCGTTACCAAAACCATTAAAAGTTTCTTTAATGTAAGGTATCAGGTTTTGTTATGAAGATTATTTCTAAACTCGGACCAAGCATATGTATTTTGGAATTTTGAACAAGAAGAAGAAAAATGAAGTTTACCTTTGGCATAAAGCTTTTGAAGTTCTTCAAGAAACTTACCACGAAAGACTTTTCCAAGAACTTTGACCGGAATAAAAAAGTCATTGCCACTTTTCTTTAACTGTTTAGTTTTTGTTAATCCGGCACCAGCAATAATACAGTGAATGTGTGGGTGATAATTCATTTCCTGACCCCATGTATGCAAAACTTGGATGATACCAGGTGTTGCCCTAAGATACTTCTTATCAGCAGATAATTCCAATAAAGTTTTGGAAGCGCACTGATGCATCAAGGCATAAAGAGCCGCTTGGTTAGCATAAATGAGTGGATTTAATTCGGCAGGTAAAGTGAACACTGCATGAAAATAGGGAGCATCAATAACTTCTGCTTTCCTTGCATCAATCCAGATTTCTTTAAGGACACCTTGGCAACAAGGACAGTTCCTATTACGACAAGAGTTATTATGTGTTTCAGAGTGTCCACAGTCTGAGCATCGAGAAATATTACAACCAAGAGTGCCAGATTTACAGTTCATAATAGAAAGCGCCGCCTTTTGTTGAACCGTAGAAGGATTAAAATGGCTAGAGTAATCAGAATACGAGGTGTTAAAAATATCTTGAATTTTAAACATCACGATTATCCTCCAAGCTATCAAAAGGACTAAGAATATGTGATATAGAATTAGGCGCTAGTTGAATATAAATCATGGTTGAGGCTAAAGATTTATGACCGAGCAAAGTTTTAATAGTTAATAAATCCGCACCGTTTTCATACAGATGGGTTCCATAAGCATGACGAAATGAATGGCAAGTTAAACGACGCTCCCAACCTAGACGTTCTTCATGAGCATGAATATGTCTCGACAAGTAAAAGGTATCAATGGGTTTATCAGCACCAGATTTACGTTGCTGAGGAAAAAGATAGGTTTTAGCTTTACCGCAAGTAAGCCAGTATTCTTCAAGTAAAGGCAATACTTTAGGAGAGAGTTTGGCGAAAGGAGCAGATCAATAAAACATAGAAGTAAAAACCGCCACTATTTTTTTATTTTCAGAAAAATATTAGTGGTAAGAAAGATTAAAAAAACAATATACCTTCGCTAGCCATCGCGCCAGCGATTTGGTACAATAGAATAAAAGAAAGGAAGGTAGATATTATAATATGGATGAAAAAAGAAAAGAACTTAATAGCCTTATAAATAGAATGTACCGACAACTTGGAAAACAGGTTTATAATGACTTAGAAAAAGATCATTTATCAATAAGTAGCTATAAGAAGCTAGCAGATAAAATACGTTCTAACATCAATGCTATTCATTTGCTTGACATAACATTAGATTATGAATCAGAGAATGAAGCATTAGACGATCTATCTTATGGGGATGAATCACTAACTCCGGTTATGAATGATGATGGTGTTTATGAATATCGTTTTTGTCCGGCGTGTCAGGCGGGAAACCATCCTGAAGCCATATATTGTATAAGGTGCAAGGTGAAAATGTAATTGGCAGGAGGTACCAATCATGAAATGTGAAAAATGTCAGCAAAGAGAGGCAACTGTATATTTGAATCAGACCTTGAACGGCGAGAGTAAAGAAGTTCATCTTTGTGAAGTGTGTGCCAAAGAAAATGAAGGCATATTATTCAATGATGGTCTGTCTTTTCAACAGTTTTTAAGTGGGCTACTAAAAAACAATAAGAGCCCACAGATAAAAAGTGCTGATTTAACTTGCTCAAAGTGTGGGATGACATTTAGTGATTTTAAAAGCAAAAGCAAAGTTGGCTGTGCCTATTGCTACAAGGTATTTGATACACATATACAACCGATTGTTAAACGATTACAAGGTAGTTTGTATCATACAGGGAAACGTCCAAGTAAACTGAATCAAAAAATACAAATACAAAATAAATTGGAAACCTATGAAAGCGATCTAAAGATTGCTTTAATGAAAGAAGATTATGAACAAGCAGCCGTTATTAGAGATCTAATTAAAGATCTTAAAAAGGAGGCCAAATTATGAAAAAGTGGTATGATTTGGAATCTGAAACCTATCATGGTGTGGTTATATCCAGCCGTGTTAGATTGGCAAGAAACTTAGTGGATTATTCTTTCCCCAATCGTTTGGATGATGAAGGTGCTAACCATGTTATTGATAAGACAAGGAAAGCAATTGAGACAACCAAAGAAACGTTGACCAGTTTTTTTGAACATGTAGCCATGGGTAGAATCAATCAAGTTGATAAGATTGCCATGATGGAAAAGCATATTATCAGTCCTCAATTTGTTAAAGCACAAATGCCGGCATCTCTAATTCTATCTAAGGATGAGGCTATAAGCATCATGATTAATGAAGAAGATCACATACGTATTCAGTCTATGGCGGTTGGGATGAACTTGGAAAAAGCTTTAAAAGAAGCTGACCATATAGATGATTTATTTGAAGAAGCACTCGATTATGCTTTTGATGATAAGTTAGGTTACCTGACAGCTTGCCCCACCAATCTGGGTACAGGTCTTAGAGCATCTTACATGATTCATGTACCGGCTCTTGAGACCACGGGCCAACTTCAATTCATACTTGAAGCGATTGGCAAATTTGGCTTAACGGTTAGAGGCATATATGGTGAAGGAACAGAAGCACAAGGTAGTGTTTTTCAAATCTCTAACCAAGTAACCTTAGGTCAGACGGAATATGAGATTATAGATAACTTGACAAGTGTAACAAAGCAAATTATTGAGCAAGAGCTTATTGTTAGACACAAGTTATTGAAGGATAAGAGAAAGTTCTTTGAAGATGCGGTTTATCGTTCTTATGGTATATTAAGCCATGCAAGAATGATTACTTCAAAAGAAGCCATGCGTCTGTTGTCAGATCTAAAAGTAGGTATAGAACTAGGTGTTATTAAAAGCGTCGACAACAAAAGTATTAATATTTATAATTTGATGGCAAAAATACAACCGGCTAATCTTCAAATTATATACAACAGAGATTTAGATGTTAATGAAAGAGACAGCGCTAGGGCAGATTATATAAGAGATCATCTGCCTCAGCTTATAGGAGGATAATTATGGGAAGATTTACTGAACGGGCACAAATAGCAATCAACCTATCCAGTGAAATTGCAGCAGAACTGGGCCATAGCTATGTAGGTACGGAACATCTTTTGCTAGGCTTGCTAAAAGAAGGCGAGGGTGTTGCAGCCAAAACACTAATAAGTCAGAACATCACGTATAAGGATGTGTATGATAAAATCAAAGAGGTGATAGTCACAAATCAAGTTCAAACCTCAGAAGGTGAAGGTATGACGCCAAGGGTTCGCCGAGTATTAGAATTAAGTGTTACTGAAGCTGGTAAGATGAACTCGGGTGAGATTGGGACGGAACATATACTAATAGCTTTACTAAGAGAAACAGATTCAATGGCCATAAGGATATTAGAGGTCTTAGGTGGCTCTAAGCAAAAAATATACCATGAAATATTAAAAATCATAGGTGAAGATGTAGGTAATCAAAAACTAGCGCCCAACAATCCCAATGAGAAAAAGGAATCCAATACACCGGTTCTTGACCAATTTAGCCGTGATTTGACACAAATGGCTAAAGAAGGTAAATTCGATCCAATTATAGGTCGTGATAAAGAAATTGAGCGCATTATTCAAATATTAAGCCGTAGAACGAAAAACAACCCTTGTCTTATTGGTGAACCGGGCGTTGGGAAAACTGCCATAGCTGAAGGCTTGGCACAAAAAATTATTGAAGGTAATATTCCGGAAACGATAAAAGGTAAAAGAGTTGTGGCACTAGACTTATCTTCGATGGTTGCCGGCTCCAAATACCGTGGTGAATTTGAAGAGCGTATTAAGAAAGCCATTGGCGAGATTTTGGCCGTTGGTAATGTATTGTTGTTCATTGATGAAATACATACGATTGTAGGTGCGGGCGCAGCAGAGGGAGCCATCGATGCTTCAAATATATTAAAACCATCCCTAGCAAGAGGAGAAGTACAACTTATTGGGGCAACAACAATGGATGAGTATCGCAAGCATATAGAAAAAGATCCGGCCTTGGAACGACGTTTTCAACCTGTGAAAGTAGATGAACCTTCAGAGGAAGAAGCAATTGGCATATTAAGAGGCCTAAGAACCATGTATGAAGAACACCATCAAGTTAAGATTCTTGACATTGCCCTTGTTGAAGCAGTTAAGCTTTCAAATAGGTACATATCAGACCGATTTCTACCGGATAAGGCCATCGATGTTATCGATGAAGCTTCAAGTAAGGTTAGGCTGAGTACTTTTACAGCACCACCGGATATTAATGAAATGGAAAAACAGGTGGCAGAACTTGAAGATGAAAAGGAAAAGGCCATTCGAGAAGAAGCTTATGAAAAGGCCGGAGAAATAAAAAGAAAACAAAATGAAATTCGTGAGAAACTAATAGTAGCAAAAATGGAATGGGAAGCCAAAAGTAATATGGCTGAACAGGTAGTCGGTGAAAAAGAAGTTGCAAGTATTATTGCCAACTGGACGGGTATACCTATTCAAAAGCTTACGGAAGAAGAAGGCGTACGGTTGAAAAATCTAGAGAATGTTCTGCATGAACGTGTTGTGGGACAACAAGATGCTATTGATGCCTTGTCAAAAGCCATTCGAAGAGGTCGTGTGGGTCTAAAAGATCCTAAACGACCTATCGGTTCCTTCCTTTTCCTAGGGCCAACGGGAGTGGGTAAGACCGAACTAACAAAAGCACTGGCTGAAGCACTTTTTGGAGATGAAAATGCGCTAATACGTGTTGATATGTCAGAGTACATGGAAAAACATAGTGTGTCAAAACTAATCGGTTCCCCACCAGGTTATATCGGATACGATGAAGGTGGCCAACTCAGTGAGAAAATAAGAAGAAAACCTTATTCAGTTTTGCTTTTTGATGAAGTAGAGAAGGCACATCCGGATGTTTTTAATATTTTATTACAGGTCTTAGATGATGGGCATATCACAGATGCACAAGGACGTCGTATTGACTTTAAAAATACTGTGGTCATTATGACATCAAATGCAGGTGCGAGAAATATCATTTCCCCTAAACGCTTAGGTTTTGCTTCGGCAAATGATGAGGTGAGCAATTACAAGTCCATGCAAAAAGATGTTATGGATGAAGTAAAAAAGATATTCAAACCTGAATTTTTGAACCGTATTGATGAAACGATTGTCTTCCATTCTCTTACACGAGAAAACATTCGAGAAATCGTAGGAATCATGTTTATGCAACTGGCAACCAGAATGGACAAGAGTCTAGGCATTAAACTATTCTTAACGGAAAATGCCATAGACTTTATTGCGAAGGAAGGCTTTGATGAAGCATACGGCGCAAGACCTCTTAGAAGGGCCATACAGCAAAAAATAGAAGACCAGTTAGCACAACACATTTTAGATGGTGATATAAAGGAAGGTAATTTTATTGATATTGATATTGATAATGATAATGAAATATTAACCTTTAAGCCAAGAGAAGCTCAAGAATAACTGAAAAATAACTGGTATTTCATGATAAAATACTATATAATGATAACTATTCATGAAGAGAGCTTGGAATAATTTCATGCTCACAAGAGTTTTAGGAGGTTAAGTAAATGGCAGGTATCCAAGAATTAATCCGAGTTGAGAACAACAATACCCTTAGCTTTGGAAACTATCTGATGGACAGTAAGAAAAAGATACAAGATTTTGAAGTAGACGGCGACATATATAAAGTTAAGACGTACAGCGCAGTGACAAAACTAGAAAAAAATGGCCGATTGCTTTATGAATCAGTACCCGGAACCACAGTTCATCATTTAAATGTGACAGAAGAAAAGGTCACTTTTGAAGTCGAAGGTGAAGAAGATGCTCAGATTACGGTGGAACTTGAGGCTGACCAAGAATATAAGGTCTTCATACAAGATGTACAGGTTGGTAAAATGAAAACAAACTTAGCTGGTAAAATTGGTTTTGGTGTTGATTTTATGAGTGGTAATCAAAAAATAGAAATAAAAAAAGCATAACCATTAACGGCATATGACTAAAGTTATATGCCGTTTTTTTGGATGATATAGAGCAAACGCTATTAGAGGCAGAGCGCATAAAGGGGAGAGACATATGGCAAAAGCGAAGAATGTATTTATCTGTAACACATGCGGACATGAAGCGTCCAAATGGATGGGGCAGTGTCCGGGTTGTCGTTCTTGGAACACCATGGTAGAAGAAGTGAAAATGACCGGCACCCCATCGAAAAAAACATCTGTTTTATCCGATGATATGGCACTAGGCAAGGTGGAAAAACTTAAAGACATCTCTATTGGCCAAGATACAAGAGTTAAGACCGGAATAGAAGAGTTGGATAGAGTATTAGGCGGTGGTCTTGTTGAAGGGTCCTTAACATTGGTTGGTGGCGACCCGGGTATTGGAAAATCAACATTACTATTACAAATGTGTCAATCAATCTCTAACCAGAAATTGAAAGTATTATATATATCCGGCGAAGAGTCCAATAAGCAAATCAAGTTAAGAGGAGAAAGACTAGGTGTGGATGGTGAGAATGTTCTTTTATATGCGGAGACTTCGTTGCAACATATTGAACAAGCCATAAAGAATGAAAAACCGAATATATTAATTGTGGACTCTATACAGACCATATACTCCGATATCTTAAGCTCGGCTCCGGGGAGTGTCTCTCAAGTGAGGGAAGTGACTTCATCCATGATGAAGATTGCTAAACAACTTAATCTTTCCACCTTTATTATAGGACATGTAACAAAAGACGGTGCTATTGCAGGTCCGCGGGTGCTAGAACACATGGTGGATACAGTGCTTTATTTTGAAGGCGACAGGAGTGTTTCTTATCGTATTCTTAGAGCGGTAAAAAATAGATTTGGTTCAACCAATGAAATTGGTGTTTTTGAGATGGTAGATAGCGGACTTAGAGAAGTGAAAAATCCTTCTGAATATATGTTGACAGGAAAACCTATAGGCGAGTCGGGTTCAGCAGTGACCTGCTGTATGGAAGGAACAAGACCCTTATTAGTAGAAGTACAGGCGTTGGTCTGTTCGACTAATTTTGGTATGCCAAGGCGAACAGCCAATGGTACGGATTATAATCGAGTCAATTTATTGGTTGCCGTATTAGAGAAAAAAATGGGTATGCAATTAGGGGCTTATGACAGCTATGTCAATATAGCCGGAGGCATTAAAGTGAATGAGCCATCACTTGATCTAGCCATAGTATCAGCATTAGCATCTAGTTTCAAAAATAAAGCCATCATAGAAGATGCTATTATTATGGGTGAAGTGGGTTTGACGGGTGAAGTAAGAGGCATCGTTCAGTGCGAGAAAAGAGTTGTAGAAGCCATGAAAATGGGTTTTAAAACATGTATTATCCCCCATGCCAATCTAAAACACATAAATGGCGTAGGCGAGATTAAACTGATTGGCGTGAAAAGTGTGGAAGAGACTTTGAAACGAATATTTTGATGGATTCATGAAACAATGCATTTACCTATTTTTGCTAGTAAAAAAACAGTAAAAAAATAGCGATTTTACTATAAAACAAGATAAAAATCTTATTAATCAAAGGTAAAATTATATGAATTTCACATATTTTTACTAGAGTCTAGACAAATGGCCTAAATATCTTATATACTATATTATGTAAATGAGAATAACAGCTGAGGAGACGATTATGGCTACGATTAAAGAAATTGCAAAAGAAGCAGGTGTCTCTATAACAACAGTTTCAAGAGTGTTAAATTATGATGATACGTTGTCAATATCCACGGCAAAAAGACTTTTGATAGTAGAAATTGCAGAGCGATTGGAGTATCAGACACCAAGAAATAGAAGGAAAAAACCCTTATTAAATCAGAAACAAGATGAACGGTCGATAGGTCTTGTTGAGTTTGTCACTGATGAAGGCGAGATTGAGGATCCTTACTATCTAGGCATTCGGATGGGTATAGAGAAAAAATGTCAGGATGAGCAGATTCACTTAATCAAATTTCCAAGAATAGGCAATTCTAACCCAACCATGGATATAGCTCTTGATGGGGTTATTTTTATTGGAAAGTTTTCAACAGCAGAAATTAGGGATTTTGAAGCGAGGTATCAAAACTTAGTTTTTATAGATTCGTCTCCTTTTGAGGATGAGTATGATTCTGTTACCATTGATATAAGAAAAGCGGTCATCAAAGTTTTAAACTATCTTATGGACAAAGGATACAAACGCATAGGCTATATTGGTGGTATTGAAACGATAGAAGAATGCCGAACGCTTATAGGCGAGAAAAGGTATGATGCCTTTATTAAGTTTATGAAAAAGAAAGGTTTGTACATGCCTGAATATGATTACATTGGAGACTTTACACCTCAGAGTGGTTATAAGCTAATGAATCAGGCTATCGGGCATGCAAATTTGCCAGAAGTTTTTTTTGTTGCCAACGACTCCATTGCTATTGGTGCTCTTAGGGCTTTAAATGAGGCTAAGATCAAAGTGCCTGATACCGTAGGAATTATAGGTTTTAATGATATACCCACAGCCAGTTATACATATCCAGCTTTAACAACAGTGAAAATCTATAACGAGTTCATGGGGGAGAAAGCTGTGGAGTTGATGGTGGAAAGAATCGAGGGAAGAAAGATACCTGTCAAGATTCTATTGCCGGTTAAAATCATTGAACGTAATACAATTAAGTAGAATGAAAACAACCAAAACCTTTTATTAGACCCTTGTGTCTCTTTTGATGGTTTTGGTTGTTTTAGTGAAAAAATAGATTTTTTTATTGACAAATAAGTAAAATTTTACTATAATTCAATTAAGTTAAAGCGTCAAACAACATTTTTGAACTTTAACCAATCATCTTATTGTGTAAAAAACAATAAGATAGAAATCAACTACGATTGAATAAATAGGAGGGTAATATGAAAAAGATTTTATCAATTTTTATTGTATTGGCAATGCTAGGTGCTATTGCAGGATGTGGTGCCGCAGAGAAAGAGACACAGCCGGAAACAACAGAAACTGAAGCAGCAGGGACAGAAACTCAGGACTCAGAAACAACAGAATCAAAGAAACTAACCATTTGGGCGTGGGACCCTAACTTTAATATTGCTATTATGAACCATGCCGGTGAAATATACAAAGAAAGCAATGGCGGTGTCGAGTTTGAAGTCGTAGACTATGCAAAAGGTGACCTTGAACAAAAGTTGCATACAATGCTTGCTTCAGGCACAACAGATGGTTTACCGGATATCGTACTCATTGAAGACTACAATTCACAAAAATACCTTCAGTCTTATCCAGGAAGCTTTGAAGATTTAACAGGGAAAATCAATCATAGTGACTTTGCAGAATATAAGGTCGCACTAATGACAATGGATAATGGTGTTTATGGTGTACCTTTTGACTCCGGTGTTGCAGGCACCTATTACCGTACTGATTATTTAGCAGAAGCAGGTTTTTCTCCAGAAGACATGAACAACATCACTTGGAATCGCTTCATTGAAATCGGTGAAGAAGTTTTTGAAAAAACAGGTCATCAGATGATGGCTACCGATCCTTATGATGGTGGTCTTATGAGAATTATGTTAAATGGTGCGGGTTCATGGTATTTTGATAATGATGGCAATCCAACAATCGCTAATAATATCGCTTTAGCAGAAGCAGCAAGAATCTATACAGACATTGTTAACTCACCTATGACCAAGAAAACATCCGGTTGGGGAGAATGGGTTGGTGCATTAAATACTGGGGATGTTGCATCCATCACAACCGGTGTTTGGATAACAGGGTCAGTAAAAGCTGAGCCATCACAATCCGGCTTATGGGCACTGGCACCAGTGCCGAGACTTGATGTGCCAGGAGCAGTAAATGCTTCGAACTTAGGCGGATCAAGCTGGTATGTATTATCATCATCAGCAAATAAAGACTTGGCGGTTGATTTCTTAAATGATACTTTTGGCAAAGATGTTGATTTCTATCAAGAGATTCTAATCAGCAATGGAGCAGTTGGATCATACTTGCCATCAGCTAGTGGAGAAGCTTATAGCGCTGGTGATGCGTTCTTTGGTGGCCAGGTTGTATTTGGTGAATTTGCTAAATGGATGGATGAAATACCTTCATTGAACTATGGATTATATACTTATGAAGCAGACGCCGCCATATTAGCAGAGATGGCATCTATCTATGAAGGTGGATCTGTAGAAGAAGCTATGGCTCGTGCAGAGGAACAAGTGAAGTCGCAAATACAGTAGTTTTTAAGGAGACTAGTCATTGACTAGTCTCCTATCATAAAGCGTTATGTTACTTTCTACTTGTAAGAAGGAGAATTTAAGGAAGGGATATATATGAAATCAAAGGGCAAGAAAAAGTATACTAATAGAAAAAGTCAGGTTATTGGGTGGAGCTTCGTAGCAATTGCTGTAATATTAGCAGCTGTATTTGCCATCTATCCTATACTTAACTCTATGTATTTATCCACCATGTCCGGTAAAGGTGTGGTCTATGAATTTGTTGGTTTAGGTAATATAAGAAGGCTTTTTAGAGATGCTGTTTTTAAACAAGCACTTAAAAATACCATGGTGTACTTCATATTCCAAGTGCCGATTATGTTGACACTTGCTTTGGTTATAGCCAGTTTACTGAATGATAAAAAACTTAAGTTCAAAGGCTTTTTTAGAACAGCCATATTTTTACCCTGTGTTACATCGCTTGTGGCCTATTCCATCTTGTTTAAAAGTATGTTTAGCGTTGATGGACTTATTAATCAAACCCTTCTATTCCTTAATATAATTGATGCACCTATAGCGTGGTTACGAGATGCATTTTATGCCAAAGTAACAGTCATACTTGCCATTACATGGCGTTGGACAGGTTATAATATGATTTTCTATTTAGCAGGTCTACAAAACATTGATCCAGCTATCTATGAAGCGGCTGAAATAGACGGTGCGTCTAAAATAAAGCAGTTTTTTTTCATTACGATACCCATGCTCAAACCCATCATATTATTTACATCGATTATGTCTACGATAGGTACCCTTCAGTTGTTTGATGAAGTCGTCAACTTAACTGGCGGAGGTGCATCAACACCAACGTTTAATGCAACCATGACATTGTCACAGTATATCTACGACTTATCCTTTAAGTTTGTTCCGAATTTTGGTTATGCAGCTACAGTTTCCTATGTAATTGTGTTCTTTATTGCAATTTTATCCATTATACAGTTTAGAGTGGCAGGTGATGATCATGTATAGACTAAGAAATATATTTAAGTATTGCTTTTTGTCAATAGCAGCATTCGTATCTATTTTCCCATTTGTCTGGATGGTTATTGGCGCAACCAATACTGCCACAGATATCACCAAAGGAAAAATGACCATCGGTAGCGAGTTATTTGCTAATCTAAGTATGTTATTTAAGATGGTAGATATGAAAACCATACTTATTAATTCGGGAAAAATAGCTTTGATAAGTACATTCTTACTTTTACTGTTTGCATCTCTTGCAGGTTATGGCTTTGAAATCTACAAATCAAAAAACAAAGAACGTTTGTACACAATATTGTTATTAACCATGATGGTACCTTTTGCAGCACTGATGATACCCCTATTTAGGATGTTCGCCAATATGAATCTTTTGGATTCTCATATAGCGGTCATCATCCCTACAATTGCCACACCATTTATGATTTTTTTCTTCAGACAAAACACGAAAACATTTCCTTCAGATTTAATACAAGCTGCGCGGGTAGATGGTTTAAATGAATATCAAGTGTTCTTTTTAATCTATATACCAACCATGCGATCAACATTTGCTGCTGCTGGTATTATCGCCTTTATGACAAGTTGGAACAGTTTCTTATGGCCACTAATTGTGTTACAATCCGATGGACAAAAGACCATAACACTGGTTATATCCTCACTGTCATCTGCTTATTTTCCTGAATACGGTGTTATTATGCTAGCAATCGTTATAGCTACCTTGCCAACCATCCTCATATTTTTCTTATTACAAAGAAGATTCGTAGAAGGTATGCTCGGATCTATAAAATAAAGAACTTAGTTTAAGTTGGTTTAGGTCAGTACGTGACCTAGACCATGCTTATCTTGATAAAAATTTAACAAAAAATCAAACAAAATAATTAAATAACAATAAATATCTACAGATAATAATTATCATTTAAAAGCTAAAGTCCTGTTATTACTAGTTTTGAACGAAATGTTAACAATAAAAATATTTGTGAAAATATATACGAAAAGACTTGAAAAAAAGTCTGAAACATGATAATCTTTATCATATAAAGAAAATGATATGTTTTCTCAATTAAAAATTTAAATGAGAATAATAACTGGCGTATTAGGTGGTTACTTTTAGCATAGCGGAAGAAGGAGTGGTCTTATGTCTTTAAATAAAGCAAAAATCGGACAAACATTCACAATAGTAAGAATAGAAGGTCATGAAAAAATCAAAAAGTTTTTATTTACATTAGGATGTTTTGAAGGTGAGTGCATAACCATCATTTCTAAATTGGCAGGCAATTATATCGTGAACATAAAGGACAGCCGTTATGCCATTGATGAAGCTATGGCCAAATCCATTCGTTTGGCTGCATAAATTTTCATCATACGGAGGCCAGTACAGTCTCCACAGTTGGTATTTTGTTACCATAGTAAGTGTACAACATGCTGTGTAATACAGCATATTTTCATAATCATTTAATGATAGTGACTATCAATTTCATACTATGTGGAGGAAGCAAGCATGAAAATCGCATTAGCAGGGAATCCCAATTCGGGAAAAACAACACTTTTCAATGCGCTTACAGGAAAGACCGAGTATGTTGGGAACTGGGCCGGTGTAACCGTCGAAAAAAAAATATCAGCCATTAAGCACAAGTATCAGATTGTAAAAGAGCCAATTGATATTGTGGATTTGCCGGGTGCTTACTCTATTTCACCTTATACAGGTGAAGAAGCCATTACAAGTGATTTTGTACTTGAAGCTAAGCCAGATGTGATTGTTAACATCGTTGATGGTGCCAATATCAGTCGAAGTCTATTCTTTACAACACAGCTGCTTGAGCTTGGCATTCCTGTCGTTGTTGCTTTGAATAAGGCGGATATCTTATCAAAACGTGGGGATATAGTAGATAGGCAAGAGTTGGAAAAGGCGCTTGGATGTAAAGTTGTAACCATTACGGCGACGACAGAAAAAGGTCTGGAAGACCTAGTAACGACAGCTATTGATATTGTAGGAACTAAGCAAGAACCTTTAAACATTGTTGATTTGGATGGAAACAATGATGTGGCCAGGCAAACATGGATCAATACAATTCTGAAAAAATCACTAAATAAGAAGCACAATGCGAGCCGCGTCAACATGTCAGATCGGATAGACATGGTTGTTGCACATAAGTGGTTTGGATTGCCAATATTCTTCTTAATTATGTGGGGAGTTTACGCTTTTTCTATTGAAGGATTGGGTGGATTCTTATCAGAGTATTTGAACGATGTGGTTTTTGGTGAAGTAATACCGGATGCCTTAAATGGTTTTTTTGAAGGTATTGGTGTGAATCCTTTGATGCAGGCATTAATTGTTGATGGTGCTATAGGTGGTGTCGGTGCTGTTATCGGCTTTTTGCCTTTGATTATGGTATTGTTTTTTTGTTTATCTTTGCTTGAAGATAGCGGTTATATGTCAAGAGTTGCTGTTATTATGGACCGCTATTTCAAAAAAATAGGTTTATCAGGTAAGTCCATTATTCCTATGATTGTAGGTTCGGGTTGTGCAATACCTGGTGTTATGGCCACCAGAACCATCGAGAATAAGAATGAAAAACGAATGACAACGATTCTGACGCCTTTCGTACCGTGTGGTGCTAAGTTGCCTATTATTGCTTTGTTTTCAGTCGTATTCTTCCCAAACACTTCATGGGTAGGACCTAGTATTTATATCATAGCCATTGGCGTCATCATCATGGGGGGACTTCTACTTAAAAAATTATTTGTATGGGAGAACACATCTTTCTTCATTATGGAACTACCGGAGTATAAGATGCCAAGTATCAAAAATGCCATTATCCAAATGTTTGATAAAGCAAAAGGCTTTATTTATAAAGCGACAACCATTATATTGGTTATGAATACCTTAGTATGGTTTATGCAAGCCTTCAATTGGAAGCTTCAGGCGACGGATATACAATCCGAGAGTATTTTGGCATCTGTAGGATCAGTCATAGCACCTCTGTTAATTCCCCTTGGGTTCGTAGGATGGCAATTAGCTGCTGCCAGCATTACAGGTTTTATAGCTAAGGAGAATGTTGTAGCCACCCTTGCAGTATTGTTTGCAATGGCTTCAGAAGAAGCGCTTCATGTACCGGGAGGTGCATTGTCACAAATGTTCACCCCAGTTACAGCATATGCATTTCTAGCATTTAATCTTTTTACGCCACCTTGCTTTGCGGCAATAGGTGCCATGAACGCTGAAATGGACTCGAAAAAATGGTTCTTTAGAGGACTGGCTTTCCAACTTAGTATTGGTTATATTTTAGCATTGCTGATTACCCATATTGGTACACTTATTATTTATGGTGAAACAGCAGTTGGGTTTGTTCCTGCAATTTTCATTTTGATTGCCTATGCAATTGGTTTAATACTCTTGATTAAAAGAGCCAATCATTCAAAAACAGCCTTAGTAGAAGCAACAGAATAGGAGATGATTATATGATTGCTACAATTATTGTGGGTGGTATATTTGCAATAATCATGATATGGGCTTTTATTCACACAAAAAGAGACTTAAAATCTAGTAAATGCGCCGGATGTTCTGTTAACAATTGCTCTTTGAGAAAATGATATAAGAGATATTGGTATATGATGACCAAGAAACCCTTTTCAAGAGATCTTATGAAAAGGGTTTTTTGTGGTATAATAAGCAGATGAGAAAGAGTGAGGAGGTTGCATTATGCCCTTTGGAAAACACATTTATGAAGCTCGAAGCCTAATGGAATTAAAACGTTATCAAAATAGATTTATGTTTAAACGTCGTAGTGTTGCAGAACATATGTGGTCTGTTGCAAAGATTGCACAGGGGCTTGCTATCTGGGAAAGTGAGAAGTTTGGTCACGAGGTAAATATGGCTTTGTTACTTGAGCGAGCAATTAACCATGACTTGATTGAGCTTGCTACTGGCGATATTATCGCAACGACCAAAAAAAAGACGAAAGAAATGAAAGCTGCCCTTCTAGAGATTGAAGAGATTGCTTTTGAAGAAGAGATTAAAGCGGACATACCAAAATCATGGCGCCCTAGATTCAAGGCCTTCATGTTAAAGCCTAAAGCAGATGATCCGGAAGGTCTAATTTTAAGTGCTGCAGATATTATTGATACGGTCCTTGAAGCCATAGAAGAAGTGAAACTCGGCAATGAACCTTTTAGGAAGATTCTTAAGGAAGTCACTGTATTATTGATTACAATTGATCTAGATTGTGTGCGCTATTTCTTGAGATATGCCCTAGAGGATTTTGGACTTGATATTCGAAGTCATTATGGCGAGCGAGTAGCTGAATATATTGATGGTTTATACTTTGATCCTTCTGTTTTTGAGAGCTAAAAAAGGGCTATCTCAGATTGAGATGCCCTTTTAGAAGCTTTATAAGTGCAATGGCTGTCCATGAATATCCAGTATTTTGGGTGCCATGGGTGCACGTAACTGGGAAGGCTGAGGAAAACCGGATCCAACAAGGGGTCTGGCATAGTATTTAAAGGCATCTGTTACATTATTGCCTTCTGGCGTGATGAATTCATCCGGCATAAACCTTGTTTTTCCTGCTATCAAACTTAAATCAACCAGTTTGTAATTGACACTATAGTAACCGGTGCGTTCGATCACAATTGAACCGTCTACATTATCCCAAATAGCAAAATGAGCGGCTTTTTCTCCGACTTCGCGAGCCTCATTTGAATCCACATCGGATATTGCACCAATGAAGTTACGTTGTGTATAACCTAAGGTATCAGAACGTACCCGGTCAATGTTTAGCTTTTCTTTAACGAGAGCGGTAAGACTATCTCCAAGTGAACCGGAACCGGACAGTTGTAAGTTACCATGGGCATCCTTTTCGACGGTGTCTACTAGATTGGTAATTAAAGGCTTACCATATTTATCTTTTATACCTTCTGAAATTGCAACAATACATCGTCCGTACTTTGCATAGGCATCTTTAACATCCAATAAGAACTGGTCAATGTCGAAGGCACGTTCTGGCAAATAGATTAGATGTGGGCCGTCATCGGGATACTTCCTTGCTAAGGCTGCAGAAGCCGTCAAAAAGCCTGCATTTCTCCCCATGATGACCGCGATATAGACGCCAACCAAGGCGCGATTATCCAGATTCAAGCCCATAAAAGCCGTACTAACAAAACGTGCAGCAGATCCATAACCAGGGGTATGATCATTAAGCACCAAATCGTTATCTATGGTTTTTGGTATGTGAATGGCTCTAAACTCATAATCTTGTTGTACCGCTTGTTCATTAACAATTCGAACGGTATCAGCAGAATCATTACCCCCTATATAGAAAAAATAGCGTACATCATGGGCTTTAAGAACTTTAAACATTTCTTTACAATAAACATAATCAGGCTTAACCCTTGTAGACAGAAGGGCTGAAGCAGGTGTGGCAGCCACCCTTTCTAAGTTATGGGTGGTCTCACGCGTCAAGTCCATAAAGCGTTCGTTCATAATACCTTCTACACCATTTAGAGCACCATAAACGCGTGTGACTTGAGGGAACTTTCTTGATTCTAGAACAGCCCCAACAAGACTCTGGTTAATAACTGAAGTTGGACCACCGCCTTGTGCGATAACCACTTTACCTTTTAATTCCATTAAAATACCTCCTCAATTAGGTTAATGTGAAAACCTGATTTATTATAGCTTGGTTTTGACCCTCTAACCATAGCGTGTAACAAAAATGAATATGAGTTGCTTTGTTGCTAACATTATATCATATAGAATAGAGCTTGACATAAAAAAATACAATACAAAAAAGCAATAAAAAGCTTGACATATATATCCATATATCGTAATATATAAATGTATATTACGATATAAATATTTACAAAGGGTTAAAGTATTAAAATAATAATATGGTTAAAAGGTCAAAACTAAGCTTCACTAAATTCACATACCATAAATATAAGAACAAAAGGAGAAAAAGATGTCGAAGAAAGTGTTAATTGTCGGTGGCGTTGCCGGTGGTGCAGGAACTGCAGCTAGATTAAGAAGAATGGATAGTCAGGCAAAGATTATTATGTTTGAAAAAGGACCCTACATATCTTTTGCTAATTGTGGACTACCTTATTATATTGGAGGTACCATTAAAAATAGGGAAGAATTATTGTTACAAACACCGGAAGGATTTGGGAATCGATTCGACGTAGATGTTAGGATTAATAACGAAGTCTTAAAGATTGACAGAGAGAACAAAAAAGTCATAGTAAAAGATGTTATAACCCTTGAGACTTATGAAGAACCATATGACACATTGGTTCTGTCAACAGGCTCTACACCTTTAGTGCCAAAGATTGAAGGTATTAATAGTCCAAATATCTTTACTTTATGGACCATTCCGGATGTAGATCGAATCAAAGAATATGTTCTAAGCCATGACTTAAAAACAGCAACGGTTATTGGAGGTGGATTTATTGGGTTGGAGATGGCTGAAAACTTACATAATCTAGGACTTGATGTGTCAATAGCAGAGATGGCCCCGCAAGTTATGATGTCGATCGATTATGATATGGCACAATTGATTCATGGCCATATAGCAAAAAAATCTGTTCACCTACACCTTAATAATGGTGTCAAGTCTTTTAAAAGAAGGGGAACAGTCACAGATGTGATTCTTAATGATGGAACAGCTATAGAAAGTGATATCATCTTATTGGCAATTGGTGTGAAGCCTAATGGAAGTCTGGCCATTGAATCAGGTCTAAAAAGCAACGAACGAGGTGGTATTATTGTCGACTCTAACCTTAGAACCAGTGATCCAGATATCTTTGCACTCGGTGATGTTATTGAAGTGGAAGATTTTGTAAGTGGCCAAATGACCATGGTGCCTCTTGCAGGACCAGCCAATAAACAAGCTCGTATCGTGGCTGATAACATTACTGGCCTAAACAAGATGTACAAGGGTACCCAAGGCACTTCCGTTGCCAAGGTATTTGATATAACCGTGGCATCAACAGGAAATAATGAAAAAAGTCTAGAAAGACAAGGTATGGTTTATGGTAAAGACTATTTAATATCTATTATTACAAAAAGCTCCCATGCTGATTATTATCCGGGTGCCAAAGATCTAACAATAAAGTTGATTTTTAATATGGAAGGTAGGGTACTTGGTGTTCAAGCTATCGGTCAAGAAGGTGTAGAAAAAAGAATCGATGTTATTGCGACGGCCATACGCTTCGGTGCAACAGTAAAAGACCTGATAGAATTAGAATTATCCTATGCGCCCCCTTATTCTTCAGCAAAAGATCCTGTTAATATGGTTGCTTATGTTGCGGACAATATCATGAGTAAAAAAATGGTGCCCATACGAAGTGAAGAAATTCAAGGATTAGATAGGAGTAAAACCGTTATATTAGATGTTAGGACGCCGGAAGAAGTGGCATATGGTGCTGTTGAAGGGCATATAAATATACCACTTGATGACCTGAGGGAACGGATTAGTGAGTTACCAAATGATAGAGAAATAATCATTTATTGTGCGGTTGGTTTTAGAGGGTATTTAGCTTCCACTATTTTAAATCCTGCAGGATTTAAAACTAGGAACCTATTGGGTGGTTACAATTACTATAGAAAGTATTTGAAAAAATACTAAAACTTGTTATTACTGTCAAATCTAACGATTTGTGGTATAATAATTTTGGTTAAAGGGTCAAAACTAAGTTTCACTAAATTCACATACAATATATAGATTACGTTGATGCATTCATAACTATATATTGTATGCAAAAGTTCAACTATATAGTTTTGACACCTTAACTAATTTTTGAGTATAAAAAATAA